>NZ_JBFUKO010000387.1:0-5121 GCF_056400805.1 Aminobacter sp. P4_H6_2 | reverse complement strand
CAGCGACGTATAATTGCGCCCTTGGACCGCTCCTTCGGAACGGCGGGATCATCGTTGAGAGCGTCGGCTCCGCCGACTGGAGAATAAACGGGGATGCGCTTCGCACCCTCCCCGTCGATCTTTGCCTGGCGTTTGGCTCAATCCAGACAAGGAAGGCCGGTCCAAAATGAAAAAACCCTCATCGAAGATCAGGCAAGAAATCGCCCGACTGCAGGAGCAATTAAGGCAAGCGGAAACGCGCAAGGCCGAGTGCATCAGGCGGATGGCACTCCGGGCCGGACTGGGTGAGATGGAGAGCGACGAAGCCGAGTTGCTGGCGGCCTTCGAGGAACTCGCGGTGCGGTTTCTCCAAAAGTCGTCCAGAAAGAAGGATGGAACCGGTAGGACAAAAGGTACGTTGGCCGCGTCGGTCGCGGCTGGCCAGGCTGCGGGCGGCGCCGGTGAGGCGTGAGCGTGTGTCGCGGTTTGCCACATCGGAAGTCCGCAAGAAGGACACACGCGAGAAGATGGGGTTGGGTGGCCTGATCGTGAAGGCCGGGCTCCACTACGAGAAGCGGGCGCTATTGCTCGGCCTACTGCTCGATGCGAGCCGACGGCTGCGAGTAGACGAAACCGAGCGATCCAGGCTCGCGAAGATTGGAGTGGAGGCACTCAGTCATGACAGTGAGTAGGCTCCTGGTCGCAATCGCGCCGTCAGCACTGATGATCGGAACGCTGTTGGGCGTCACCGACGCCGAGCACTTGCTGGTAGCGCTCGGAACGAACGACAGCGCTCGCCTGATGCTAAGTCGTGCCGCGCTCGCCTTACCCTATTTCTTGTCGGGAACGGTTGGCATCATCTTCCTCTTTGCGGCAGCAGGTGCAGCAAGCGTCAAAGCGGCTGGCTGGGGCGTTGCGACTGGAAGTGCTGCGGTTGTTCTCATCGCCGTGGTTCGCGAGACAACGAGGCTTTCCGCACTCAGTGATCGCGTGCCAGCCGAACAGACGGTGCTGTACTACACTTATCCCTCGACCATGCTCGGAGCTGGTGTTGCAATGTTCGCAGGCATTTTTGCACTGCGCGTCGCAATGATTGGGAACGCCGCCTTCGCCAGAGCTGCTCCGCGCCGCATTCGTGGCAAACGTGCTATTTACGGCGAAGCCGACTGGATGGGCATGCGCGAGGCGCGAGTGCTCTTTCCGGTCACGGGTGGAATCGTCGTCGGAGAGCGCTACCGCGTCGACCTCGACAGCGTCTCGACAATGGTATTCCGGGCGGACAGAAAGGAGACTTGGGGTTCTGGCGGTCGCTCGCCGCTACTTTGCTTCGATGGCTCTTTCGGTTCGTCACATGGAATCGTTTTTGCCGGTTCAGGCGGCTTCAAAACGACGTCGGTGACGATCCCGAGCGCACTCAAATGGGGTGGTGGGCTGGTGGTGCTTGATCCGTCCTCCGAGGTAGCGCAGATGGTGATCGCGCATCGCCGCGAAGCTGGCCGTAAGGTAATCGCTCTCGAGGCCACTGACCCCACGACCGGATTCAACGCGCTCGATTGGATCGGTCGTTTCGGCGGCACGAAGGAAGAAGATATCGCCGCAGTCGCGACCTGGGTCATGACCGACAATGCACGGCAGACCTCCGCACGAGACGACTTCTTCCGCGCCTCCGCACTTCAGCTCCTCACCGTGCTGATTGCTGACGTTTGTTTGTCGGGGCATACGGAGGCAAAGGCGCAGACTCTCAGACAGGTACGCACTAACCTTTCCGAGCCTGAGCCGAAACTGCGTGAGCGCCTCAAGCAAATCCATGAGCAGTCGGCATCGGAGTTCGTGAAGGAGAATGTGGCGGTGTTCGTGAACATGACGCCCGAGACCTTTTCCGGCGTCTATGCCAACGCCGTCAAGGAAACGCACTGGCTCTCCTATCCCAACTACGCGGCGCTGGTATCAGGCGAAGCATTTTCAACCGACGACCTGGCCGAAGGCGATATCGACATTTTCATCGCGCTCGACCTCAAGGTTCTGGACGCGCATCCGGGTCTCGCCCGGGTCATCATCGGCGCTCTTATGAACGCGATCTATAACTGCAAAGGCGAAGTCACCGGAAGGACCCTGTTCCTGCTCGATGAGGTGGCGCGTCTCGGCTATCTCAGGATTCTCGAAACCGCACGCGATTCAGGGCGTAAATACGGCCTAATGCTCATCATGATCTTCCAGTCTATCGGGCAGATGCGCGAGGCCTATGGCGGCCAGAACGCCACAAGCAAGTGGTTCGAGAGCGCCTCATGGATTAGCTTCGCCGCGATTAACGATCCTGACACCGCTGAATATATCTCTAGGCGCTGTGGCGACACGACKGTCGAAGTCGACCAGATGAGCCGGACGAGCCGGATGTCCGGCTCGTCGCGCTCGCGATCAAAGCAACTGAACCGGCGCCCCCTGATCCTGCCCGGCGAGGTCCTGCGCATGCGCTCGGACGAGCAGATCGTCTTTACTGCAGGCAACCCGCCGCTCCGTTGCGGGCGCGCGGTCTGGTTCCGACGGGATGACATGAAGGCGGGTCTCGGCAAGAACAGGTTCCACCGGAAAGGCGAGGCTTGAGGACCGGAACAGAGAGCATAAAGAGCTCACCTTGCGCCGAGCTGCATAACCAGCATCATGGCCGCCAATTTGCAGAGCTTGATTCACACAACCGGCCAGTGTCCGATGTGCCCCCCTACCAGGCGCCTTCGGAACGATCCCACCTCTGACGCGCCCCTGTCGAGGACCAGAGACGCACGCCACTGCAACTGACATCGCTGCAAGCAAAGCTATCGCATTTCCTGCGGCCATCAGACGGCAAAAAAACCGGAGCTAGGCCTTTGCAGACAGGGTCGGGCTGTCATCCCCGCTGAGGATAGCCCGAAGGTCAATGGCCTGGTCATGCGGAGCAAAAAGCAAGCTGGATTCTGTCGTACGGTACAGGTTCTCGACATGGGCGACAGCTTGCTCGACTTTACCGGCATAAATCAGCTCGATCAGCTGCCTATGATATTCATGTGGGGGCCAAAGCACCAGATTCTGCTGATAAAGCGTGATCGCCATCGTGCCGCGCATCATCAGGCGCTCTTGAGCCGCTGCCAGCGTCTTGTTGCCGTACAGCAAGACCAATAGAACATAAAACTCGACGATAAGACGCCGCATGGAGTGGTAATCATTCGCGGCCGCCGCTTGCTGCTGGAACTGGTAGTGCGCGTCGAGGCGCGCCCGGTCTTCTGCGCCGAGGCGCATAGGGTTCTTAGGGCCCAGACTTCGGTAACGAGGCCGTCCCAGTCAAGCGGTTTTGCTCATGGGAGGTCGGCCGCAAAGGTGCGGTTATGAACCTTGCTCTTTCTGATCCGTCCTGTAGTTACTGCCGCCCTCGTCWGAGATCACCYCGGGTGCATGCTTCGGTCCGTGGTCAGCGCGGGGCTGCCAAGTCTCTGGCGTTCTGCTGGTCATGATCGGATCTGGTCTTGTCATCGGACGCATTGAGGACTGGCGGGTCGATGAAGCGCTTTATTTCACCTTTGTGACCGGCCTCACGATCGGCTACGGAGATTTCGCGCCGCAGTATTTCGCGACACGGTTGCTCGCTGTGGTGATCGGATTTTCCGGCGTCGTGCTGACCGGGCTTGTCGCCGCTGTCAGTGTACAGGCGCTGGGCGCGACAGAGAGCGAGTATCCCGAGGAGACGCATCCGAGGACATAAGTACGCAAAGCTGGTTGTTCTTCCATGTTGTGGACACGGTCGCAGTTGTGCACGCCATGATCCTGCGGATGCAGGCAGTACTGTTGCCTGTCCAAACCCTGGTAGGTGGCCATTTAAACCGATGGCAATCAGTCTTCGCGTTTTGAGAGCCGACGGGTGGTCGTGGAGCGTACTATGAGGATCCTTGTGACATTTCTTGCCTCCGCGCCTCACGAGGGCGACGCCAACAGATCCTCTTCCACAAAACGCAGAAGCGCTTCCATAAGCGCCTCTCGCGGGTAGGCGTTCCTCGTCACGAATATCGAGCCGATAATGGGGTGTGTCCTGGCGATGGGCACCGCCAGCGCCCAGTGATCGGCGTTGATGTAGCCCAAGAGGGCGCTTCCGGGGATGACTTGATCATAGAAGATCACCTGGCTGTCATTGCGCGGATCAATTCGGGCAAGCTTGCTGTAGCTGTTGGTCAGGATCGAGGAGATGTAGCCTGGCCGAGGGAAGGTGACGACGGAGTAGTAGGGCACCTCGCGAGGCAACGGATGCGTGGCGAGCCACGCCCGGCGCGTTGCTGGCCGCAGGCTGTCCACACCGCCCGCATCGCCTGGACCGCAGGTCGCGCCTGGAAACAGCTGCAGCAATTCGGCCTGGTATTGCTTTGCATCATTTGCAAGCGCCGACCCTCCGACAGCACCACCGGCACTGATCACCGCCGCGACCCGGCTGCGGATCTCTGGATAGGCGACCATCGCCTCGAGGATGTCCGGAGCGCCCTTCGAATAGCCGATCAGCACCAGACGCGGCGACTCCGCTCCAGCTGACATGGCCATGATCGCGTCGCGTATCTGGCGGGCGTTGTGCGCGGAACTCGACAGGGCATCGACCTTTAGCACCTCCATGTCATATCCGAATTGTTGCAGGTGCTTTGCGACAGTGTTGGGCGGCTGCAGCCAGTTCGCAAAGCATTCGTATCCGATTCCGGGCACCACTGCGGCGATCAAATGTCGTTTCGAAGAACCGAGGCGGACGGGGCTTTCGCGCCCGGCAGGCTCGTTGCCGATGCGTGTCAGGGCGTCCTCGCAGGGTCGGTAATCGGGAATATCGCGTTCTCGGGCCTGCAGCACAGCGCAGTAGATCTCGCGAAAGCGCTTCCGCTTATCCTGGATCCCCGCCTGGGATGCCGGAACGAGAGCCAGAGGCGGCGTGTCGAGCGAATAGGGAACCAGCGGCTTCGTCGCGCATGCCCCCAGTGCAAAGACCGCAATGGCCACAACCAGGAGGGCGCGGAGGCGATTCATCGGCGGCTCTCTTTGCGTGCGGGGGTGGCATCGGGCACGTCGAGATACGGCGCCCAATCGAGAAACTCCACGTCCGACAGGCTGAGCGGTCGGGCGGCAAAAAACAGGATGGCTCGCAAG
>NZ_JBFUKO010000386.1:0-5141 GCF_056400805.1 Aminobacter sp. P4_H6_2 | reverse complement strand
GGCCGGTCGAAGAACAGCATCTCGGCGCGGCCTTCGAACATGTGCCTTAAAGGCAGCATCTGGTCTTTCAGATTGGCGCTCGCGCCATGAATGAAGACGAGTGGCGGCAGGTCGGCGCCGGCGGATGCCGGCACGTGGACATAGTGGAGGCGGGCGCCTGATATGTCGACGAAACTGCCCGCCGGCGGATTGCGCCGCTCGATCAGCCAGGATGTCACGCGGGTAAAGCCTGCAAGCGCGAGCACCAGCGCAACAAGCAGGACCAGGATTGTGGTGAGGATGTTCATGCAGCCAGGGGGAGAGGGGAGGAAGTGAAGTAAGGCAGTAAGGCAGTAGGGCAATACGGCAGTAGGGCAGTAGGGCAGTAGGTAAGGCATCGAGTGTGGCGCAGACACATACTGCCATACTGCCATACTGCCGTATTGCCCTACTCCCTTACTGTCCTATTCCCTTCAAATGCCTTCGCCGGCAAGCTCTTCCGACAGCCGCGACACCTCGCCTTGGGCATTGCGCAGCATCGGGTAGATGACGAGCACGCGTTGCCAGGCTTGCAGCGCCAATTCGTTGCGGCCGGTGGCGGCCATGATCTGCGCCATGCCGGCCAAGGCGCCGAAATGGCGCGGCTCAAGCTCAAGCGTGCGTTCGATGTCGGCCATCGACTTGCGATAGTTGCGTGTCAGGAAATGCACGGTGGCGCGCCGATTCCAGCCTTCGGCATATTGCGGCTGCAGCGTTACCACCTGGTCGAGGAAATCAAGCGCGACGTCGAACTTCTGGGCTTTGATCGCTTGCTCGGACCACAGCATCATCAGGTCGACGGAGGCGCTTCCCGACCTGTTCCACGCTTCCGAAATGCGGCTGGCGAGGCGCTCGGCGGCCTTTTCGTTGCGCTCGCGCTTCAGGTCGGCAAACAGCGAATCAAGCTGATTGTCGGGCTTGGCGACAACGGGGCTGTCTGTGGATTGGGCAAACGCCAGCTGCGGCGGGAACGTTGCCGCCATGGCCAGGGCGAAAAAGGCAAAAACGTTCCGCATGCGGAAACTTTAGACCCCCGCATGGGAACGTCAAACTGAAATTGCCGTGATGCGTCGGCCGCGAGCGGCCGAGCCTACATCAGCCCTGGCGAGCCTTGTAGCGCGGGGCGGTCTTGTTGATGATGTAGATGCGGCCCTTGCGACGAACCAGCTGGCAGTCACGGTGGCGGCCCTTGAGTGCCTTGAGCGAATTCTTGATCTTCATGTCACTAACCCGTCGGATGGGGCCCATCACCGGGCCGAAACTAAAAGCGCGCCAAAAGAGCGCGCCCAATTTGTGTGAAAGGCTCTTAGACGAGGAGTCGGAGCCAGTCAACCGCAGGCAGCGCCAAGCCTGCGGATTGATTCATCTATCCGGCCCCGATGCACCCGACAACGCCTCGTGCGAGAGCTTGCCAGGCGTCGGTCTCGCTGGAATTGTAGTTGAGCCATGCGACGGAGCGGAAAATGCGGCTTGAGATTCTACTGTCGGCGATCGCGTGTTCAATGGTGGCGTCCGTGGCTTTGGCCGAAGAATGCGACCGCAACGACCAGACCCAGACAGGCATGGACATCTGCGCCGGTGCCGACTATGCGGCCTCCGACGCCAAGCTGAACAAAGCCTATGGCGAGATCATCAAGCGCTTGTCCGACAATGCGGACGCCAAGAAGTTGCTGCAGGAGTCGCAACGCGCCTGGATCGCCTTCCGCGACGCCGAATGCAAATTCTCCGCCACCGGCGTCGACAGCGGGTCGGTCTATCCGATGATCCTTGTGATGTGCCTGAAGGACGTGACCGATACGCGCGTCGAGCAGCTCGGCGTCTATCTCAAATGCGCGGAGGGCGACCTGAGTTGCCCGGCGCCGGCGAAGTAGGGCCGGCCTGTCCGTCGATGGCTCAAGTAGCAATCCGGTGGCCAGCGCCTTTTTCAAAAGCCTGCTAGTGCATGATCCTTTCCGAAAATCGGAATCGATTTTCGGAAAGGATCATGCACAGATTCTAAGTGTTATGGCGTCCTTTGCGCGTCGTCCTATTGGACGCGCGGCGCTGTAGAGCGTTGTCGAGATCATGAATTGGTTGCCTTCGCACCGTTTCGTTGAGTCGGCATCGAAGATGGCCTTCTCGATGTAGACTAATTCTTCGGCGTCAGTTTAGTCATGACCTCGTCAAGGTTGAAGCTCGCGGGTTTCTGCCGGATCGGAAACTCCTTGAAGCTTTCCAGCCATTTGCCCACCACCGCCTGGGAGGGAACCATCACGAAGCTGCGGTCGACGAACCATTTGTCGTATTCAATCGACGTGTCGCCACGCTCGAACGGGTCGGCGCGCAGGTTGAAGAGCTTCGGCACACGCAAATTGGTGAACTCACGCCGCCAGACGTCCATGCCCTCGTGTTCCTGCGCCTTGAACACGACTTTCCAATCACCGACACGCACCGCGACCAGTTCCCCGTCATCGTTCCAGTAGAGGAAGTCACGCCGGGGAGATTCGGGCATGCTGCCGCTGAAGTAGGGCAGCAGATTGTAGCCGTCGAGATGCACCTTGAACGTCTTGGTGCCTGCCTGGTAGCCGGTCAGGCACTTCGCCACGATGTCGGGTTCGCCTGCCGCCGCGCAGAAGGTGGGGATCAGGTCGTAGTGCGAGAACGCGTCGTTGTAGATGGTGTTCGGCTTGATCACGCCCGGCCAGCGGACGAGCATCGGCACGCGGTAGCCGCCTTCCCAGTTGGTCGCTTTCTCGCCACGGAAGGGGGTATTGCCGCCGTCCGGCCAGGTTATCACCTCGGCGCCATTGTCGCTGGTATAGATGACGATCGTGTTGTTCGTGACGCCAAGATCATCGAGTTTCTTCAGTAAAAGGCCGATATGGCCGTCGTGCTCGACCATGCCGTCCGCGTAGATGCCCTTGCCGGTCTTGCCGTCGGACTCGGGCTTGAGGTGGGTGTTGACATGCATCCGGGTCGAGTTGAAATAACAGAACCAGGGGGTCGAAGCTTTGTGCTGGCGGTCGATGAAATCAATGGCGGCTGCTGATGTTTCGTCGTCGATCGTTTCCATGCGCTTGCGCGTCAGAGGTCCGGTATCCTCGATCTTGCCGTCGGCGAAGGAATGGATAACGCCGCGCGGGCCAAACCGCTTGGCGAATTCGGGGTCCTTGGGATAGTCGGGATTTTCCGGCTCTTCCTCCGCATTTAGATGGTAGAGATTGCCGAAAAACTCATCGAAGCCGTGGTTTGTGGGCAGGAACTCATCCCTGTCGCCGAGATGGTTCTTGCCGAACTGGCCGGTTGAATAGCCTAGCGCCTTCAGAAATTCGGCGACGCTCGGGTCTTCGGGCTGAAGACCAATATCGGCACCAGGCAGGCCGACCTTGGTGAGGCCGGTGCGGATGGGCGATTGCCGGCGCGGCCTGCCGTGCAGCTCTGCTCGCCATACCAGTCGGTGAACATCGCGCCTTCATTGCCGATGCGGTCGATGTTGGGCGTGCGGTATCCCATGATGCCGCGGTGATAGATGCTCGGATTGAACCAGCCGATGTCGTCGCCCATGATCATCAGAATGTTTGGCTTCTGGCCGGAGGCACCAGGTTGTGCGGCCGTTTCTTGTGCCGAAGCAACGGAGGTGGCCGACCGCGTCGTAACGGCTGCGGCGGCAAGGGCCGTCCCTGCGAGGAGAACGTCGCGTCGACTTACAGCCGAAGCGGTCCGCGTCCGGTCTTGTTCGCCATCTGGTGCTTGTTTGTTGGCCACGGGTGCCTTCCTTCCCTGATCGCCAAGATTACTGGCAGTATGGATTGGCAGCATTCCAAGCTCACTCTGCCTTCTCCCGATGCAGGCGTCAACGATAGCCACGAACTCATCGTGTGCGGCTCTGAAAAGTAAGAAAATCATAGGTTTGGCAGGTCACTCACTGTAAGCTCCCACCTATTGCAGACTAAACGTCGATCAGCTTGAGAAAGCCGCCGGCAATCAATCGCCGTCCTTCAAACAGCATTTTCTCGCCCTCTTTGGGCTGGATGCGCGGGTCGGCCAGCGCCTTGGCGAGCCCCAGGTCGCGCGCTTCCTTGCTTGGCCACTCGGTCCAGGAAAGAATGACGGTCTCACCGCTTCGGGCTGCCGCCGCCGTTTCAAAATCACGAAGCGGCACCTCGTCGGCGTCGAGATCGTGGCGTGCTTGTTCTGCATGAAAATCGGCATCGTTGGCGACGGTGCGATCCAGCTGGCAATCCACGACCCGCGTGGCGCCATATTCGCGATAGACCTCAGCCACATGCCTTGAAAAGCGCTGGTATTCCTCAAGCTTGGAGGTCTCCAGGGGGATGAGGTAGCCATCGATGTAGGACATAGGCGAACCCAATAGCCATTGTTGACGTCTGATGCTCGCAGCTAGCGTACCACGCAAGCGCCGGCCATCTACCCTTGGCGGCGCAATAGCCGGGTGAAGTGGCCCATCTTGCGGCCGGGGCGTGCCTCGGCCTTGCCGTAAAGGTGCACGGCGACGTCCGGTTCGGCCAACAGGGCCGGGACCTTGGCGATGTCGTCGCCGATCAGGTTTTCCATGATGCAGTCGGCGTGCCGGTTGGCATCGCCGAGCGGCAGGCCGGCAACGGCCCGGATGTGCTGCTCGAACTGCGAAACGACGCAGGCTGCCTCGGTCCAGTGGCCGGAATTGTGCACCCGCGGCGCCATCTCGTTGACCAAAAGCGAGCCGTCGGCAAGGACGAAAAACTCGACGCCGATAACGCCGACATAATCGAGGGCGGCGAGGATTTTGCGCGCGGCTTCGCGTGCAGCTTCCGCAGTCTCGACGCTGACCGCTGCCGGCAAGGTCGAGCTGGCAAGAATGCCGTTGCTGTGCACGTTTTCGGCAGGGTCGAAGGCTGCGATGCTGCCATCAGTACCGCGCGCGGCGATGATTGAAATTTCGCGCTCGAAGGTGACGAAGGATTCGAGGATCAGCGGCACATTGCCGAGCGAGGCACAGGCGCCATCGAAACCGCCCGAGGTGACATTGCGGAACACCAGCTGGCCCTTGCCGTCATAACCCATGCGGCAAGTCTTCAGCACGCCGCTGCCAGAAAAGGCTTGCAAGGCCGATGCCAGGTCCTGGTCGTTTTCCACAGGAATGA
>NZ_JBFUKO010000385.1:0-5147 GCF_056400805.1 Aminobacter sp. P4_H6_2 | reverse complement strand
CGGTCGATCCGGGCGGCGCCACGCTCATCAATGCAACCGTCATCGCCGCGGTCGCCCCATTGGTCAGAGTGACGTTCTGGGCCGATGCGGCGATACCGCATTCCCTCAGCCATTCCACCGCAATAGCGCGGTGGCGCGGGAAAACGACGTTCGGACGGAATGACAAAGCAGAGCTCGACGGCAGATGCTGTCCCAGCCAGGTCAACGCCTGCTTCAGCCGCTCGAGATGCATCGGCTCGCAGACGGGCTTCAGGATCGACAGGTCGATCACCTCGCCCAGCCGCTCCGGCAGATAAGGCGGCTCGACCTCGCGCCGCGCGGTCTGGACGAAACTGCCGCGCCCGACCTCGCCGGAGATCAGCCCGCGCCGGATCAGCTCCTCATAGGAGCGGCTGACCGTCTGCACCGACAGGCCGAGCTGGTAGGCGAGCTTGCGGTGAGTCTGCAGGCGCGTGCCGTTCGGCAGCCGGCCGTCATGGATGGCGCGGGCGAACTGGTCGGCCAGCGAGAGATAGGCGGGGCGCTTGAGGAGGCCAGGGTCGGGCTGCCAGATTGTCATGACTTATTAGAGATCGAAATCAGTGCAATTGACAATGGGTCAAAGCCGATCTCATGGTCGCGCATGCGCAGTTTACACAGGCCAGCATGATCAAGCTCGACGCCATCGACCTCAAGATTCTCGACGCGATCCAGCGCGACGGACGCATCACCAAGCTGGCGTTGGCCGAGAAGGTCGGCCTGTCGCCGACGCCCGCCTGGCTGCGGCTGCGCAAGCTGGAAAAGGCCGGCATCGTCAGCGGCTATAATGCATCGCTCGAACTGCGCGCCGTGGCGCCGATCGCAACTGTGCTGGTCGAGGTGACGCTGCGCAGTCACCGCCAGGCGGATTTCGACCGTTTCGAGCGGGTCGTCCGCAAAACGCCCGAAATCGTCTGCTGCTGGTCGGTCGGCGGCGGCATCGACTACATGCTGAAGATCGTGGCACGCGACATCGACGCCTACCAGCGTCTCGTCGACGGGCTGCTCGAGTGCGAGATCGGCATCGACCGCTACTTCACCTACATCGTGACGCGGACAGTGAAGGAAAATGAACCTGTCCCGGTCGGCGGCCTGCTGGCCGACAGAGGCACGCAATCGCAATAGATAATCTCTCTAAGAAAGCTCGGTCTGGCAGCCAAATCGCCTGCATCGGGCAGCGGGTTTGGACCATCCTACTGGTTCCGCGCGGCTATCATCGGTCATCTCATGGAGGTTCCGATGACCGCACGACTTGCAGCCGCACACAGCAGCGACCTTGACCATCTCGCCGACCACCGGTTGCTGCGCCAGCTCGCCTATGTCGATGGCAAGTGGACGGCCGGCTCAAAGGTAGC
Organism: Aminobacter sp. P4_H6_2; assembly: GCF_056400805.1. Classification (NCBI taxonomy): domain Bacteria; kingdom Pseudomonadati; phylum Pseudomonadota; class Alphaproteobacteria; order Hyphomicrobiales; family Phyllobacteriaceae; genus Aminobacter; species Aminobacter sp. P4_H6_2. The sequence goes on along the minus strand of NZ_JBFUKO010000385.1, from coordinate 3,774 downwards.
CTCCTTCGACGTGAGGGATCCGGCAAATGGCGCCGTTATCGCCAATGTCGCAGCTTTAGACGCCAGCCAGACCGGAACCGCCATCGATGCAGCGTATGCCGCCTTTCCGGCATGGCGCGGCCTCCTGCCGCAACAGCGGGCAGCGATTCTGCGGCGCTGGTTCGAGCTCATCGTCGCCGCCAGGGAAGACCTTGCGCTGATCATGACGCTGGAACAGGGAAAGCCGCTGCAGGAATCGCGCGGCGAGATCGACTACGCAGCCTCCTTCATCGAGTGGTACGCCGAGGAGGGCAAGCGGCTCAACGCCGAGAGCGTCACCAGCCATCTTGCCGGCGCCGAGATGATGGTGCGGCGCGAGGCGGTCGGGGTAGTCGGCGTGGTGACGCCGTGGAATTTCCCCTCCGCCATGCTGACCCGCAAGGCTGCCGCGGCCCTTGCCGCCGGCTGCACGGTTGTCGCGCACCCGTCCTCCGAAACACCGCTCTCGGCGCTCGCGCTGGCAGAACTCGGCGAGCGCGCCGGCATTCCCCCCGGCGTCTTCAACGTGGTCACCGGCGATGCCGCCACCATCGTCGGCGAGCTGTGCCGCGACGCCCGCGTTCGCGCGCTGAGCTTCACCGGCTCGACTGAGATCGGCCGGCTGATCGCCGCGCAATGCGCGCCGACGATGAAGCGTCTCGTCATGGAATTGGGCGGCCAAGCGCCGCTGATCGTGTTCGACGACGCCAATCTCGACCGCGCCGTCGACATCGCCATCGACGCGAAGTTCGCCACGTCTGGCCAGGATTGCCTCGCGGCCAATCGCATCTATGTGCAGCGCGGCCTCTACGAGACATTCTGCGATGCCTATTCCAAACGCATCGCCGCGCTGAAGGTCGGCCCCGGCGTTGACGAAGCCTCCGAGATCGGCCCGCTGATGCACGCGCGGGCGCTCGCCAAGGTCGAAAGCCAGGTGGCCGATGCGCTCGCCAAGGGCGCGCGCATCCGGACCGGCGGAAAACGCTCGGCGCAGGGCGCGCTGTTTTTCGAGCCGACGCTGCTCGCCGACGTTGCGGACACAGCCGAGATCATGCGCGACGAGACGTTTGGGCCGGTGGCGGCCGTCACCCCCTTCGACAGTGAGGCGGAAGTCGTCGCGCGCGCCAACGACACCGAATACGGCCTCGTCGCCTATGTCGTGACTGAGAACGGCGCGCGTCAGCTGCGCATGGGCCGTGCGCTCGACTACGGCATGGTCGCGATCAACCGCGTCAAGATCACCGGCGCCCCGATTCCCTTCGGCGGCGTCAAGCAGTCCGGCCTTGGCCGCGAAGGTTCCCGTCACGGCATCGAGGCGTTCACCGACCTCAAATATCTCTGCCTCGACGCCGCCTGATCCGATTTCACTCAAGGAGTTTCACATGCTCGATCCGTCCAACGAACGCACCGCCTGGGACCGCGATCATTTCTTCCATCCCTCGACCCACATGGGAATGCATGCGCGCGGCGAAACCCCGACCCGCGTCATGGCTGGCGGAGAAGGCGTCTACATCACCGACGTGACAGGCCGCAAAAGCCTCGACGCCTTCGCCGGCCTGTACTGTGTCAATGTCGGCTATGGCCGCCAAAAGATCGCCGATGCGATTGCCGCGCAGGCCAAGGAGCTTGCGTACTACCACGCCTATGTCGGCCACGGCACCGACGCCTCGATCCAGCTTGCCAAGATGATTATCGACCGCGCGCCGGCCGGCATGTCGAAGGTGTATTTCGGCCTCTCCGGCTCGGACGCCAACGAGACCAACATCAAGCTGATCTGGTACTACAACAACGTGCTCGGCCGCCCCGAGAAAAAGAAGATCATCTCGCGCTGGCGCGGCTATCATGGCTCGGGCGTGATGACCGGCTCTTTGACCGGCCTGCATCTGTTCCACAACGCTTTCGACCTACCGCGTGCGCCGATCCTGCACACCGAGGCACCCTATTACTTCCGCCGCGAGGACCGGTCGATGAGCGAGGAGCAGTTCTCGCAGTTCTGCGCCGACAAGCTGGAGGAAATGATCCTGGCCGAAGGGCCCGACACGGTTGCCGCCTTCATCGGCGAGCCGATCCTGGGCACCGGCGGTATCGTGCCGCCGCCCGCCGGCTACTGGCAGAGGATCCAGGCGGTGCTGAAGAAGTATGACGTGCTGCTCGTCGCCGACGAGGTCGTCACCGGCTTCGGCCGTCTCGGCACGATGTTCGGCTCGGGCCACTACGGCATCAAGCCGGACCTGATCACCATCGCCAAGGGTCTGACCTCGGCCTATGCGCCGCTGTCCGGCGTCATCGTCGCCGACGCGATGTGGCAGGTGCTGGTGCAGGGTTCGGACACGCTCGGGCCCATCGGCCATGGCTGGACCTATTCGGCCCACCCGATCTGCGCCGCTGCGGGCGTAGCCAATCTCGAGCTGATCGACGAACTCGGCCTGGTGGAGAACGCGGGTTCGACCGGCGCCTATTTCCGCGAAGAACTAGCGAAAGCCGTCGGCGGTCACGCCAATGTCGGCGACGTGCGCGGCGATGGCATGCTGGCCGCCGTCGAATTTATCGAGGACAGGGACGATCGCAAGTTCTTCGAACCATCGCAAAAGATTGGACCGCAGGTCGCGGCCGCGCTGCTGGAACGCAACGTGATTGGCCGCGCCATGCCGCAGGGCGACATTCTCGGCTTCGCGCCTCCGCTTTGCCTGACCCGCGAGGAAGCAGACATCGTCGTCGTCGCGGCAGCCGATGCGATCCGGGCGGTTCTTCGCTAAGGCATGTCGCTTTGGTTCTGTTGCAACGGCTGAATGGAGCGCAAGAGCACCCGGCACGAGGGCAATTATGCGGCAACAATTTTGAACTGCCCGGCCAGAGATGGATTCGGATTAAACGCGTATCTCGCCTATCGTCTGCGCATCATGTGGACCATTTCAATGCCGCCCAGGAGATCGCGGTTGATGTCGGTGATTTGAAGCCGAGCATCGATCAGACGCGGCTCTTGAACGCCGATGGTCCTACTCGAGCAGGTTGTTATCAGGCATGAATAGGCGCGACGCGCCAATCCGGGGTCAGAACAAGTGCTACTCAAAATCGTACGCTAAGGTTGAGCGGAGGGCTTGTCACATAAACCAAGTATCAGGACTTGCGGTATAGACGCGGAGGTATGACCACGGCCGTCAGCTACAAGCGCCATCGTTTCCCACCCCAGATTATCGCGCACGCGGTCTGGCTCTATTTCCGGTTCCCATTGAGCCTGCGCCTGGTCGAAGAATTGCTGCTGGAGCGTGGGATCGTTGTCTCCTACGAAACGATCCGCCGATGGGCAAAGAAGTTCGGGGCCGGACTACGCTAGCAGACTGCGTCGCAAGCAGGCGCGCCGCGATGATATCTGGCACTTGGACGAAGTCGTCGTCACCATAGCCGGCCGCAATCACTGGCTGTGGCGGGCTGTCGATCAGGACGGATACGTGCTCGACGAGATCGTTCAGAACCGGCGTAATACCAAAGCCGCCAAGCGATTGCTGACTCGGCTGTTGAAGAAGCAGGGGATGGCGCCAAAGCGGATGATCACAGACAAGCTACGTTCTTAAGGAGCGGCAAAGCGCCAGATCATGCCGAACGTCGAACACCGCTCCCACAAAGGCTTGAACAATCGGGCCGAGAATTCCCATGTACCGCTGCGCAAACGAGAGCGGGTGATGCAAGGATTTCGATCATCGGGAGGCCTTCAGCGCTTCGTCTCGATCTTCTCAACCCTCAGAAATCTCTTTGTTC
>NZ_JBFUKO010000384.1:0-5159 GCF_056400805.1 Aminobacter sp. P4_H6_2 | reverse complement strand
GTGTCTGCCTCGTCGGGCCGGAAGTCCCCCGGCAGCACACGCGCGAAAGTCAGCACGTCGACGGCACTCGCCCCGCCCTTCTTGAGCGCGCGGGTGACCGCCGCAACGGTGGCGCCAGTGGTGTAGACGTCATCAACGACCAGCACCCGCTTGCCCCTGATATCAATCTCGGCCTCAGGCGGCACAGCGAAGGCCGCCCGCACATTGTCTTCGCGCTCGCGCTGGCCGAGGCCGATCTGCTGGCGCGTGCGCTTGACGCGGCGCACAGCGGTCGGCGCGAAAGGCACAGCGGAGAGCGATGCAATGGTGCGGCCAAGCTCCGCCGACTGGTTGAACTGGCGCCAGAAGAAGCGGCGCCAATGCAGCGGTACCGGCACAACGACTTCGGCGTCGGCGACGAGCTCGGCACCCGCGCGCAGCATCCAGCGCGCCATCCATGGCGCGAGGTCGGTGCGGTCATGGAATTTCAGGCCCTGCACCATGCGGCGGGCGACACCGGAGTAAGCGACAGCGGCGCGTGCCCTGGCAAAGGGCGGTGGGTCGGCGATGGCTTCTGCGGAGAGGAAGCCAGCGCCGAAATCATGGCTGAACGGCGTGCCCATCACCTCGCACCACGGCTTTTCAAGAAACCGCAGTTTTGGCCAGCACGCGCCGCATAGGGCGCCGGGCTGCGTGACCTGACGGCGGCAACCAGCGCATACCGGCGGAAACAGCATCCGCGCCGGCCATGCGGCGACTGACAAAGCGAGGCTCTTGATCTCCGGCATCGGATCGGCCACGACAGTTTGAGGTCGGGCGACCATAACAGAAACCCGGCGAACAAGGACATCCTGACGTGCAAGCCATTTTCGACGCCAATCTCGTGATCGCGCACCGCCGGCGCGCATTGGCGCAAGGCACAGCCGGCGCCGACTTCCTGATGGCGCGGGCGGCGGAAGACCTCACTGAGCGGCTTTCGACTGTCGAACGCAAATTCGAGCGCGGCGCGGCGATCTTTTCGGTCAGCCCAGCGGCGACAGCGGTGCTCGCCGCAAGCGGCAAGGTCGCCGAACTGGTTCGCGTCGAGGCCGACAAGAGCTTTCTCGGCGGTGGGCCGGGTATCGTCTCCGATCCCGAGACCATCGCGCTGGAACCGGCAARCAYCGATCTCGCCGTGTCGCTGCTGGCGTTGCAGGAAGCCAACGACATTCCCGGCCAGCTGATCCAGATCAGACGCGCGCTGAAGCCGGACGGGCTGTTTCTCGGCGTTCTGGCGGGAGCTGGCACGCTCGTCGAGTTGCGCGAAAGCCTACTGGCGGCGGAAACGGAGATATCCGGCGGTGCCAGCCCGCGCGTCATTCCTTTCACCGACGTTCGCGATGCCGGCGGGCTGTTGCAGCGGGCCGGATTTGCCCTGCCCGTCGCCGATGTCGACACGGTAACGGTGCGCTACGATACGATGTTCGGGCTGATGGCCGATCTCAGGGCGATGGGGGTTACCAGCTCGCTTTCCGACCGATCGCGCAAGCCGGCGACACGGCGGCTGTTCCAGCGTGCTGCCGAGATTTATGCCGAACGCTTTTCGGACCCTGACGGGCGCGTGCGGGCAAGCTTTTCGTTCATCTGGCTGTCGGGATGGGCGCCTGATCCCTCGCAGCAAAAGCCGCTCAAGCCGGGTTCAGCGCAGGTATCGCTCGCCAAGGTGCTCGGCGAGGAAGGCAAGAAGTAGCGTCAATCACTTCAGCGCTTTTTGAATCTCGCTGTTGTTGTCGCCCCAAAGGAATTCCAGCTGGCTCGCAAGTTGCCCGAAGCCACCGACAATAGCCACCGCGATCAGGGTTGCGATCAACCCGTATTCGATCGCCGTGGCACCCTTTTCGTCCCCCAGAAATCGCCAGATCATCGGTCGCGCCCACCCCTCTCGTTGGAGAAACCATAGCTTTGACAGATTAAGAAAGGTTAATGGCGTAGGCTTAACGTGTGATGAAGCAGCAAGCGCATCGGAATCGACTTTCGAAAAGCACGATGCGCAGATTCAAAGACTTGGAGCGTCGTCAGCACTGACCGCTGCGCGCGCCGCTCTCCGAGATGATGCAAACCGATTGGGGCGATTTCTGCAGCACGCTGCGACGCAGCGTATAGCTCGAGTTGCGGCTAATCGAGCCCGTGGGGGTGTAGTCGAGCCCATCGAACCGCACCTGGCCGACCTGCATACGCGCCTTGCCATCGAGATAAGGCGTAGCGATAAGCGCAAGGGCGATTGCGGCAAAACCAAACAGCAACGCGACACGCAGGATGCCAGCGCTCGCCCTGACGGCCGAAGACTGGCGCTCGGGGCGGATCAGGTCCCACTCCTTGTCAGCCTGCATAGGCGAAGCCCCCCAACGCCGTGTCGATGCGCAGCCGATCACAGCCGGCAGCCATTCAATTTTTCACGATTGGATGAACTTTGCCTTAACGCTGGCTAATATGGCCAGGTCACAATAGATCGATGAGGAACGGGATCAGCGGCTCGTCGGCAGGCGGCATGGGGTAGTCCCGCATCTGCTTCGGCCGCACCCACTTCAGCACCTGGCCCTCCCTCGGCTCGGGGATGCCCCAGAAGCGGCGACAGACATAAAGCGGCATCAACAGATGGAAATCGTCGTAGGTGTGGCTGGCAAAGGTCAGCGGTGCGAGGCAAGCCGCTTTGGTCTCGATACCGATTTCTTCAAGCAGTTCGCGGACGATCGTTTGCTCGGGCGTTTCGCCCGGTTCGACCTTGCCGCCGGGGAATTCCCACAGGCCAGCCAGCGATTTGCCTTCAGGTCGCTGGGCCAAAAGCACGCGTCCGTCGGCATCGACAAGCGCGCAAGCCGCCACCAGGAGCAGGCGTTTTCCCTGTTCGGTCAAATCAGGCCTCCGGCGGGCGGCGATAGTGGTAACGATAGACTTCCTTGAAGCCCATCTTGGTATAAAGGCGAATGGCGCCTTCGTTGGCGGCCTCGACCTGCAACCAGGCCTGACGGGCACCCCTCAGGCGCGCCCATTTCAGCGCAGAGAGGATCAGCCGGCGGCCAAAGCCCTTGCCGCGCTCGGCTTCGGTGGTGGCAATCTCGAACAGGCCGGCAAGATCGTTGTCGTGGACGCAGATCACTGATGTCACCGGCTGCTCATCCTGCTCCAGGACGAAGAGGCCGGCCTCCGGCTGGATCGCGCCGATGATCTCGGACAGGCCAGGTCTCAGCGACGCATCGATCCCGTGCACCGCCATGGAGGCGCTGACAAAGCGGCCGATGTCCTTGAGCGGGATCTGGTCCATCGCGTGGTCGACGAGGCCATCGTCAAGCGACAGCCGCATGACCAGCGATTCCGAAAAGGTGGTCCAGTGCTCGCGATCGAGATGGGCAGCGATCGCTGGCCCAGACAAAGGCGACATGCGGAAGGTGAGCGGCCGGCCATAGGCCTCGAAGCGGCGGCTGGCACGCGCGATACGGTCGGGAATGCTGCGGATGTCGGCGGGGTCGAGCGGATTGACCGAATTGAGCCGCTTGGCCGGGTGGCCCGCGGTCAGCCTGACCAGCCAGGTGCCGTCATAGTGGACAGCCGCCGCCGGCCAGGCGCGAAAACCCGCCGCTTCGTAGCGGCGGACGATTGCGAGTTCGTGCGACGGACGGTTCTGGTTCACGTGGGCTATCAGCTCCGGTAGTCGCCGTTGATGGCGACATATTCCTTGGTCAAGTCGCAGGTCCACACCGTCGCCTTGCCGCGACCGATACCGATGTCGGCGCGGATGACGATGTCATCGCCCTTCATATAGGCAGAGGTCGCCGCTTCCGAATAGCTCGGATCGCGCTCGCCATTGTGAGCAAGGCGGTTGTCGCCGAACCAGATCGACAGGAGGTCGCGGTCGGCCGGCTCACCGGCTTTGCCGACGGCCATGACAACGCGGCCCCAATTGGCATCTTCGCCGGCAACCGCTGTCTTGACCAGCGGCGAATTGGCGATGGACAGCGCGATGCGCTTGGCCGAGCGCGCCGACTTGGCACCGGTGACAGTGACTTCGACCTGCTTGCGTGCGCCTTCGCCGTCGCGCACGACCTGGAGGGCGAGCGTCTTGAGCATCTTGTTGAGCGCACGGCGGAACGAGGCGAGCCGCGCGTCCTTCGGATCGGAAATCTTCGGCGCGCCGCGCTTGGCCGCAGCACCGGTGGCAAACAGCATCAGCGTGTCGCTGGTCGAGGTGTCGCTGTCGACGGTCACCGCATTGAACGTGCTGGCAGTGCCACGCGACAGCATGTCCTGGAGCACTTCAGCTGCAATCGGAGCGTCGGTGGCGACGAAAGACAGCATGGTCGCCATGTCAGGTGCGATCATGCCGGCACCCTTGGCGATGCCGTTGATGGTGACGTCTGTATCGCCGAGCTTGACTGTCGCCGTGACCACCTTGGGATAGGTGTCGGTGGTCATGATGGCCTTGGCGGCCTCGGTCCACTGGTCGGGCCTTGCATCCTTGACCATGCCGGACAGCAGGTGGCTGAATTTGCCGGCGTCGAGCGGCTCGCCGATCACGCCCGTCGAGGCGAGGAAGACATCGCCTGGCGTGCAGCCGGCGGCCTTGGCCGCCGCCTGGCCGGTCAGCGTGGTGGTCTCGCGACCTTTCTTGCCGGTAAAGGCGTTGGCATTGCCCGAATTGACGACCAGGATGCGCGCCTTGCCGCCCGAAAGGTTCTCCCGGCAGAAGTCGACCGGTGCCGAGGGGCATTTGGAGCGGGTGAACACGCCTGCTGCCGCAGTCCCCTCGTCGAACACCATGGCGAGCACGTCGGTGCGACCCTTGTACTTGATGCCGGCCTCGGCGGTCGCGATGCGCACGCCTTCAATGGCGGGCATCTTGGGGTATTTCTTTGGTGCGAGCGGGGAAACGGTAGTCGACATGAGGAACCTCTGCGGGCTCGGGAAACGGTGAATGCAGGCCCCGTTTGCCCGATAGCGCGAGGCTTCGCAAGGCGTTTTCACCTCACTAAGACGTGGTCCACCTCAATGCACTGCTGGATTAAGGAAGCTGCGGAACAGGCGCTGGATGGCAGGGATCAGACCCCAGATTATCGTAGCCACCATCAGCGGGGCGATCAGAAGCGTACGCTGCCAGATCGACCATCCATCGGTCAAAGGCATGATGACGTAGAGAAGTGCGGTGA
>NZ_JBFUKO010000383.1:0-5168 GCF_056400805.1 Aminobacter sp. P4_H6_2 | reverse complement strand
GGACATGAATGTCGAGCCGCTCCTTCGAGACATCGATCCCTACAACGACAAAAGCAGCGTCCATCTTCTCCCATCCTTGCCTAATCGGGCTTCGCTTGCGGCCCTGGCGACTGTTCGGGGTCGATGGAACGGCGGACGAAGACCCAAGCTCTCCCACGGGCTTGGTGTCCCAAAGGAACTTCGGTCTCCCGTCCGCCACCGCACCGCTAACAATAGCAGATGCGGCAACGTTCAAGTTACAAGGGTAGGGGTGAGGGGCAGCTTCTAATGAATGACCCTACACCCTCACGAACGTCAAATACGCCGGGGTGCGGTTTTCACGGATGGCCTTGGCTTCGTAGCGCGTGCGCGTCCAGCCCTCATAAGGCGTGTGCCAATCGCGGGCGTCGGCCGCCTGCCACTCGAAGGCAGGATGGGCGCGGCAATGCTGCAGCGTCCAGTTCACATAGGTGTCGATGTCGGAGGCAAAGCGGAATTTCGCGCCGCTCTTCAGCGCGCGGGCGAAGCGGTCGAGATTGACCGGGCTGACGAAGCGGCGCTTCCAGTGCTTCTTCTTCCGCCACGGGTCGGGATAGAGCAGGTCGATGCCGTCGAGCGAGGCCTCCGGCAGCCAGTCGAGCAGCTGGGTGGCGTCTTCGTCATAGAGGCGGATGTTGGCGAGCGGGTTTTCATCCAGCACCGCCGTCATCTTGGCCATGCCGTTGACGAAAGGCTCGATTCCGATGAAGCCGGTGGCCGGATTGTTCGCGGCGATGTGGCGAAGGTGCTCGCCACCGCCGAAGCCGATCTCCAGCTTGACCTTGGACACCTCGGCTTCAAACATCGTGCGAAGATCGGCAGGGGCGGCCACGCCAAGGTCGATGCCAAGGCGGGCCAGTCCTGTTTCAAGCGCTTCCGCCTGATGCGGGCGGATAGACTTGCCGCGCCGCCGCCCGAAAAAGGCTTCGCTGGTGCGACTGCGGCGCGGTTCCTGTTCCATTGATACCACGGTCGCCTTAGGCGGCGACCGCATCCTTGAGGGCCTTCACCAGGTCGGTCTTTTCCCACGAGAAAGAACCGTCGCGACCGGCCTTGCGGCCAAAATGGCCGTAGGACGAGGTCTTGGCGTAGATCGGCTTGTTGAGATCGAGGTGACGGCGGATGCCCGACGGCGACAGGTCCATGACCTGGCGCAGCGCATCTTCCAGCACCGCCTCGTCGACCTTKCCAGTGCCGTGCAGGTCGACATAGACCGACAGCGGCTGGGCAACGCCGATGGCGTAGGCCAGCTGGATGGTGCAGCGCTCGGCGAGCTTTGCGGCAACCACGTTCTTGGCAAGGTAGCGCGCGGCATAAGCTGCCGAACGGTCGACCTTGGTGGTGTCCTTGCCGGAGAACGCGCCGCCGCCATGCGGGGCAGCGCCGCCGTAGGTGTCGACGATGATCTTGCGGCCGGTCAGGCCTGCGTCGCCGTCAGGACCACCGATGACGAACTTGCCGGTCGGGTTGATGTACCAGTTGCAGTCGTTGGCGATCTCGAGGCCGTCAAGGGCTTCGCGGATGTAGGGCTCGACGACCTTGCGGACCTTGCCCGAATCCCAGCTGCCGTCGAGGTGCTGGGTCGAAAGCACGATCTGCGTGACCTCGTGGGCCTTGCCGTCCTGGTAGCGCACGGTGACCTGGCTCTTGGCGTCGGGGCCGAGCTTGCCGGCGTCGCCCTTGTTCTCGTGGCGGGCAGAAGCCAGCAGTTCGAGGATCTTGTGGCTGTAGTAGATCGGCGCCGGCATCAGATCCGGCGTCTCGCGGCAGGCATAACCGAACATGATGCCCTGGTCGCCCGCGCCCTCTTCGCCCTGGCGGTCGGAAGCGCTGTCGACGCCCTGGCCGATGTCGGGCGACTGGCCGTGCAGCAGCACGTCGATGCGCGCGGTCTTCCAGTGGAAGCCGGCCTGCTCGTAGCCGATCGCGCGGATGGCCTTGCGAGCCACCGCTTTGAACTTGGACGGATTGACGACCGGATGGCCGGCTGCGTCCTTCACGATCTGGCCGTTCTTGTCTTTCTTGAGCAGCGTGTCGGGCACGCGAACTTCGCCGGCGATCACAACGCGGTTGGTGGTTGCCAGAGTTTCACAGGCAACGCGGACCTTCCACGGATCCATGCCAGTCTTTTTGGCTTCACGGTAGACGAGATCGACGATCTCATCGGAAATGCGGTCGCACACCTTATCGGGGTGGCCTTCGGATACGGACTCGGAGGTGAAGAGATAATTCTGCCGCTGCACGGGATGTCCCCTCTGGAAAGCGATCGGCGCGATGCCGATCTTTGGCGCGACACGTGTTAGCGAAGCCTGCCAGACCTCGTCAAGCAGGCTTTCGTCGCGGAAGGCTTGTTATTGCAAGAGCGTGGCGACGGCGCATCGCCGTCGCACTGCGCATCTGCCTGAATATCGGAGCCGATTTTCAGAACGCATGATGCGAAGTTTCAAACACTTAGAGCGTCCTTTGTGCGTCCATTCGGGCGCACGCGCTCTGGCATTACTGCTCTTCGTCGTCGGCCAGGACCTTGGCCAATTCAATGACTTTGCGCCGAATTTTGGGGTTGGAAATCCGGGCAAAGGCGCGGTTGAGCTGCAGGCCTTCGGCGCTGCTGAGAAAATTGACCACGAAGGAGGTGGAAGAATCTTCCGCCAGTCCCTTGTGATCGATGCCTTCAGCCCCCGGGGCGTCCTCGAAGAAGAAGGCAACCGGAACGCTGAGGATCGAAGCGATTGCCTGAAGGCGACTCGCTCCGACGCGGTTTGTTCCCTTTTCGTATTTCTGGATTTGCTGGAAGGTAATCCCTAGGCTTTCTCCAAGCTTTTCCTGGCTCATTCCCAACATGTTGCGTCGCAGGCGAATTCTACCGCCGACGTATACGTCGGTCGGATTTGGTTTCTTCTTGTTTTCTTTTTCCACTGTCTTTCCTCGCCGGATTTTCCCAGCTTATTTTTTGGGCAGATAACCCACTTCAGGGCAAATTATAACGCTCGGATCTGAACGCCGATTGGCGCAGCATCTCGCCGCGCGGGGGCATATGAGTTTCTAACAACCGCAGTGTCAATTCGCCCTGAGCCTCTGCCTGAGCTTCAAGCCACTTGCCGCAACGGCAATCACGAACATGATCAGGAAACCGTTAACACGCGAAAGCGGCGTCGAGGTGGCGCCAGCGGCGGCCACCGGAAGCGAGAAATCGATGGTGCCGCGAACATTCATCGCAAGTGCATCCACAACTCGCCCGCTTGGGTCGACAATGCCGGAAATTCCTGTGTTGGCCGCGCGCAGGACCGGCAACCCGTTTTCAACCRCGCGGATCTGCGACTGCCGGAAATGCTGATACGGACCCGGAGTATCGCCAAACCACGCGTCGTTGGTGACGTTTACCATAATCTGAGTTGACGCCGCGTCAACTGCAACTAGACGGGGAAAAATTATTTCATAACAGACGAATGCCGCCGCCTTCAGACCGCCAGGCAGGTCGAGCGGCCGGCGGCTGGTGCCAGCGRTGAAATTCATCGGCCCGGCGACAAGTTGAGTGAGCCCGATGCGCTCCATCAGGCCGGCGAACGGAATATATTCGCCGAAGGGAACAAGGTGGACCTTGTCGACAGCATCAACGATCTCGCCCTTGTCGTTGATGCTGACGACGGAATTGTAATAGCGGGCTTCGGCGTCGGCTGACGATTCGCCTTCCTCGCGCACAGTGCCAGCCATCAGCATCTGGCCTTCGGCCAGCATGTCGCCGATCGCCACCAGCGCGTCGGGCCGCTCGGTGAACAGGAACGGCACCGACGTCTCGGGCCACACGATCAGGTCGGGCTTCTTGGCGCCCGGTTTCGGTGGTTCGGCCGACAGCTGCAGCATGCCGGCAAAGATGCGGTCGCGGACACGGCCATCCCATTTTTCGCTGAGGTCGATATTGGGCTGGACGAGACGGACATTGATCGTCCCGCCAGCCGGCGCGGCAGGCACCGCCAGCCTGTAATAGCCGTAGGCGGCGTGGGCTGCGACCAGCACAGCCGCCAGCGAAAAGCCAAGCTTGAGATTGCGCCGGTCGGCGAGCAGTGCCGGCATGGCGAAGACGAAGACGGCCAGCACGTTCATACCGGTGACGCCGACCACCGCCACGCTCTGCATGAACAGCGGCACGGGCATGGCGGCAAAGCCCAGCGGGTTCCACGGAAAGCCGGTGAACAGGAAGGTGCGCAGCCATTCGGCCAGGCCGAAGGCGAAGGCGAGTGCCGCAATACGGCCGATGCCGTCGCTCCACAACAGCCGGGCCAATGCGGCGGCAAAGCCATAGAAGAAGGCCAGAATCAGCGGAATGCCGACGACGGCAAACGGCAGCGCCCAGGCAAAACTCTCGGCTTCGACCAAAAGTGCGCCACCAACCCACCACAGCCCCGCGAGGAAATAGCCGAAGCCGAACCACCAGCCAGTGACGAAGGCTGGCATGAGGCGGCGCAGCAAGCCAGCGGGCCTGTCGGCGACAGCACCGTCAAGCAGCCACACCAGGACCGGGAAAGACACGAAGCAGGCGGCGAAAAAGTCATAGGGCGCTTGGCCCAGAACGGCGAAGGCGCCGGCCACAAAGGCGACCAGCGCTCTTTTCCATCCCCACAGCAGAATTATCCGCCCAGCGTGGCGCTCCATCCGTGCCCCTCTCCCAGAATCACGGATCGAAGGTGTAGCAGCACCGCAAGGCGGCACCAAATGGCGGACCGCCTCGGCAGGCCAGGCTCACGCCTGTTCAGCCTTGGCGCGGCGGCGGCGCTCGCTCTTCAAGCTATGGACGATGCGCACGCGCTTGACGCGGCGCGGGTCGGCGTCGAGGACGTGGAACTCGAAGCCTGGGATCGCCTGCACGACTTCGCCCCGCGCCGGCACGCGGCCGAGCGCATTGAAGATCATGCCACCGATCGTATCGACATATTCGCTGTGTTCGCCGGGCGAGAATTCCGAGCCCAGGACCTTGGCGACCTCCTCGATCTCAGCCTTGCCGTCGACGACATAAACGCCGTCTCCCGCCTGGGTGATCATCGGCTCGTCGTCATCATGCTCGTCTTCGATGTCGCCGACGACCATCTCGACGATGTCTTCGAGCGAAACCAGCCCGTCGGTGCCGCCATACTCGTCAATGACCAGCGCCATCT
>NZ_JBFUKO010000382.1:0-5196 GCF_056400805.1 Aminobacter sp. P4_H6_2 | reverse complement strand
GCCTGGCCTCGCTGTGGCGCTGACGGTCGTCTTCATCAACCTGTTCGGCGACGCGGTGATCGCTGCGCTCGATGTCCGCGCCAAGTTCAGGGAGGCGTAACGATGCTGCTGGATTTGGAAATGCTGCGGATCAGGTTCGGTGCTTTCTCGCCGGTCGACCAGGTCACGCTGAGCGTCGACCGCGGCGAAATCCTCGGCATCGTCGGCGAATCCGGTTCGGGCAAGTCGTTGACCGCAACCGCGATCATGGGACTTTTGCCACGTATCGGCGGCCAGGTCGCCGCCGGCACCATCCGCTTTGACGGCACCGACCTGGTCGGACTGCCGGAGCGGCAGCTGCGCCGGCTGCGTGGCGGGCGCATCGCGCTGATCACGCAAAACCCGATGACCTCGCTCGACTCCATGATGCGGATAGGGCCGCAGATAGATCAGGCCGCACGCCTCCATCTCGGCCTCGGCCGAAGTGCGGCGCGCGCAAGAAGCCTGGAGCTGATGGCCGATTTACGCATCCCCGACCCTGCCTCGGTCTATGACCTGTTCCCGCACCAGCTCTCCGGTGGAATGAAGCAGCGCATTGTCATTGCCATGGCATTGGCGGGTGACCCCGAGCTGTTGATCGCCGACGAGCCGACAACCGCACTCGACGTCACCGTCCAGGCACAGATCGTGCAGATCCTCGTCGACCTGGTGCGGCAGCGCGGGCTTGGCCTGATCCTGATCACCCACGACATGGGCGTCGTTGCCCAGGCCTGCGACCGGGTCGCCGTGATGTATTGCGGCCGCGTGGTCGAGCTGGCTGAGGTCGATGCGCTGTTTGAGCGCCCGCGGCATCCCTACACACAGGCGCTGATCCGTTGCATCCCCCAACACGACATGGCGCGCGGGACGATGAGCGCCATCCCGGGCGTGGTCCCGAGCGCTGCGGCGCAGCCGCCGGGCTGCCGGTTCAATCCGCGTTGCGCCCGTGCCGCGGACCGCTGCCGCGTCGAAATCCCCGAACTGCGCGTCGGCGCCAGCGGCAATGGCGTGGCCTGCCACGTCGCGGAGGCAGCATGAGCAACCTTCTTACCGTTAATGGGCTCAGCCGCCGTTTCAGCGATGGCGGGCTGTTTCGCAAGCGCAAGGTGTTCCACGCCGTCAGCGATGTCTCGTTCACCTTGAAGCGGGGCCAGATCCTCGGCGTCGTCGGCGAGTCCGGATGCGGCAAGTCCACGCTGGCGCGACTGGTGCTGCGCCTGATCAACCCCAGCGAAGGACAGGTGCAGTTCGACGGTGTCGACATGGCGTCGTTGTCGCGCGGAGACATGCGCCGCCTGCGCCAGCGCATGCAGCTAGTCTTCCAGGATCCCTATTCGGCGATCGATCCACATTACTCGATCCGGGATGCGTTGCTCGAACCGTACCGCGTGCAGGGTGTGAAGCCAAAATCCACTGATGAGACAGTCGCATCGCTGCTCGACATGGTCGGCCTGAACAGTTCGCTTGCAGCAAGCTATCCGCACCAGTTGTCGGGCGGCCAGAAGCAGCGTGTTGGCATCGCCCGGGCACTGGCGCTCAATCCGTCGCTGGTGGTGCTCGACGAGCCGACTGCCTCGCTCGACGTCTCGGTACAGGCGCAGATCGTTGCGCTCTTGGAGCGGCTGCGACAGGAGCTCGGGCTAACTTATCTTTTCATCTCGCACGACCTCGGACTGGTACGCTATTTCTGCGACCAGATCTTGGTCATGTATCTCGGCCGCATCGTCGAGGTGTTGCCGAGTGATGCCGCCCCCGCGCATCCCTACACCCGGGCGCTGCTCGACAGCACCTTCGAGCCCGATCCGAAGCGCCGCCGCTTGATCACGCGGCTCGCCGGCGAAATCCCGAGCGGCTACGACCTGCCGGCCGGCTGCGCCTTCGCCAATCGCTGCCCGAGCGTCACCGATCTCTGCCGCCGGGTGCTCCCGACACTGACGACGCAAGGCAGCGGGCATCAGGCGGCCTGCCATCATCCGCTTACTGCGGTGCGCGAGGTAGCAGTCGAGCAGAGGTCGGTCGCATGAACGCCATCCACAGACACTGCCGCTGCAGGTGCCTTGCACCGTCGCCAACGGCTTTGAAGACCAGGAAATCAGCATGAACTTCACCGAAGAACTCGACCGCTATCTGCAGTCGGAAGTCGACAACAGCCAGGTTCCCGGCCTCGGCGTCGCCATCGTCCACGATGGCGAGATCGTTCACCTCGCGGGCTATGGCCTTGCCAATGTCGAGAACAAGGTGTCGGTGACGCCGGATACGGTTTTCCACTCCGGTTCGACCGGAAAGATGTTCACCTCAGCGTCGGTGATGTTCCTGCTGCAGGACGGCCGCATCAAGCTCGACGACCCGTTGAGCCTCTACATCCCCGAGGGGCCAGAGAGCTGGGCCGGCATCACCATCCGCAACCTGCTGTCGATGATGGCCGGCTTCGGCAATTTCGATATCGTCTTCGCAGCGATGGATGGCGTGCAGGGCGGTGCCGTCCCGCTCAACCTGTGGCAGGACCACAGCGACGAGCAGCTGATCGACCTGGCACGCCGTTCTCCGTTCGAATACCAGCCGGGCCAGGGCTACCAGTACAGCAACACCGGCTATATCCTGGCTGGGCTCGTTGTCGCCCGCGTCTCAGGCAAGCCTTATTACGAGTTGCTGCGCGAGCGGCTGTTCGAGCCGATCGGCATGGCCACGRCGCGCGAGGCCTCATGGTTCGACATCGTGCTGAACCGTGCCGCTGGCCATTGCATCCGCGACGGGCGTCTGGAGAACCGCTACTGGGCGGCGCCCACGCTGCAGCGCACCGGCGATGGCGGGCTCTACTTCTCGCCGCGCGACATCACCCATTGGCTGCTCGAACTGGACAATCCGACAGTGCTGCGCCCCGAAACAATCGCGCTGATGTCCGAGCCGGTGCTGATGACGAACGGCCAGCCGTCATTCAACAACTACGCCCTGGGCTGGCAGAACTCCGCGATCCGCGGCCATCACAAGATCCGGCATGGCGGTACCTGGGATGGCTTCCGARCCGAGATCGCACGGTTTCCTGCGCGAAAGCTGTCGGTCTGCGTCCTCGCCAACATGGATGAAGCCCAGGTCGCACGGATAGGCCAGAAGATCGCCGGGATCGTCGATCCCGCGCTGRCTCCCTACGAGCCGATCGCCGACGGAAACGAAGCTCTGACGAAGCGCGACCACGAGCTCCTGCAAGCCATCGTCGATCGCTGCGCTCCGCGCGGCAGCTTTGCCGAAGAGGCATGGCGGCTGTGGAGCAATGGCTGGTTCGAGCAAATCGCCGCGAGTGGCGTCACGGTGGCCAGAGTGCCGCTCGAGCTTACCCATGATGAAGGCGACGGCGGTGCCAGGCGCTACCGCCTGGAGATGGGCGGCTACCACCTGCATTGGACGATCAGCCGTGACACCGAAGACCGGGTGAGCGAAATGCGCTTCCACATGGAGTAGCCGCTACGGGAGGAGGCCGCTGCCCCGCCGCGAGGCAACCATTCCAAACACGTCAAACCAACTGCTTAGCCTGGTCAGGCACGCGTGTCCCTCGCCCAGGGACACAACGACTACGCGCGCCCGATCGATCCGAAACGCTTGAACGACCATCTGGAGACTGACTATGAGCTTTCGTGTTCTAACCGCAGAATTTGTCCATGAAACCAACACGTTCAGTGTCCGCAAGACGGACTATGATGCGTTCACTGTGGAAGGGGTGCTTATCGGCGACGACGCCATTCGGGCCAGGGGCGAAGCCAACACCGAGATCGGCGGGTTCCTCGACATCGGGCGCAAACATAACTGGGCCATCCAGCACGTGCTGAGCACCGGTGCCGAGCCGGCAGGGCCGGTGACGCGGGATGCATTTGACCGGATCGGCGGCGCCATCGTCCAGGCGGCGGCGGAACGCAAGGGCGAACTCGACGGCATCCTGCTGGGCCTGCACGGGGCAATGGTCACCGACTTTTCGCCGGATGGCGAAGGCGAGTTGCTTGAACGGTTGCGCGCCGTGGTCGGGCCGGAGCTGCCGATCGCCGTCACTCTCGACCCGCATGCCAATGTCACGGCGAAGATGTGCGAGCTCGCCGATATCCTGATCTCGTTCAAGACCTATCCCCATATCGACATGCGCGATATCGCGCGTCACGCCGGCGAGCTGCTGCAGAAGACGATGGCCGGCGAGATCCGCCCCAAAACACTTCTGGCGCGCCGGCCGATGCTGGAGGAGGCTAATGCCGGGCGCACCGATGTCGGACCGATGGTCGAGTGGATCGCCAGGGCGCGCGCCTATGAAGAGACCGCCGGTGCGCTTGCGGTCAGCATCAACGGCGCCTTTCCCAATGCCGATATTCCCGAGGTCGGCCCGACCGTGCTCGTGACCTATGACGGCGATCCGGCTCGGCATCAAAGCTTTGCGGAAAGCATCGCCAACGAGATATGGGATAACCGCTTCAACGTGCTGAACACCTTCTACACGGTGATGCAGGCGGCCGAGATCGCGCATGACTACCGCGGCGACCGCCCGCTGATCATCGCCGACTACGCCGACAATCCCGGGGCAGGCGGCTACGGCGACGCGACGGCCTTGCTTGGAGCCCTGCTGCAAGTGGGCATTGGCGATGCCTGCTTCGGTCCGATCGTCGATCCGGAGACGGCCAACCAGCTTCACTGTGCGACCGTTGGCGACACCGTCCAGCTCAGGCTGGGCGGCAAGACCGATCCGCGGTTTGGCGGCGATCCGCTTGAAGTGACCGGCAAGCTGCTCGTCATCAGCGATGGCAAACTCATCGGCGATGGAGAGCAGCTGGGCGGGCTGGAGTTCTCGTTTGGCCCGACTGCCGTCGTGCAGATCGACGGCATCGCCGTGCTTGTGGTCACCGAGCCGTCGCAGATGCGCGATCTCCAGCAATTCCGGGCATTTGGCATCGATCCGGCGCGTCATCGTGTGGTCGGGCTTAAGTCGATGCAGCATTTCCGGGCAGCCTTCGAGCCCATCGCCGGCAAGGTGATCGTTTGCGACAGCGGCGCGCTCTGCACCATGGACTACTCCAGAATGCCGTATCGCAATGTGTCTCGCCCGATCTTCCCGCTCGACCGCGACATGACACTTTAAGCGCATGGCAACGACAGCAAGGAAACCGATGACCGAGCGACATATCCAACAGGCCGACGTCATTGTGC
>NZ_JBFUKO010000381.1:0-5210 GCF_056400805.1 Aminobacter sp. P4_H6_2 | reverse complement strand
CCCTTCGTCGCTGCCGTCATCGCTCTGTCGCTGCATGAAGCCGGCTACATGGCCGAGATCGTACGCGCTGGCATCAATTCAGTGGCATCAGGCCAGACCGAAGCCGCCGGCAGCCTCGGCATGAACCACCGGCTGATCCTGCGCCGCATCACGCTGCCCCAGGCAATGCGGTTCATCGTTCCGCCGACCGGCAACGAAACGATCAATCTGCTGAAGACCACGTCGCTCGTGACCATCATCGCCGTCAACGACCTGCTTTATGCGGCGCAGAGCATCTATGCCCGGACCTTCGAGACCATCCCGCTGCTGATCGTGGTGGCGTTCTGGTACCTGTTCGTCGTCACCATCCTGTCGATCGGCCAGCACTATATCGAGCAGTATTACGGCAAGAGCGACCAGCAGCAGGGCGTGTCGATGGGCGGGATGCTCAAGCGCGCCTTCAGGTTCGGACGGGTGGCACAGCCAGCATGACATCGAAAGCAGAAAACCAGGCCCGCTTCGGCGTTCCCCAAAACTCCATGGTGTTTGCGCGCGGCGTGCGCAAATCCTTTGGCGCTGTCGAAGTGCTGAAAGGCATCGACCTCAACGTCCCAACCGGTTCGGTCGCCTGCGTCATCGGCCCGTCGGGCTCGGGCAAGAGCACCTTCCTGCGCTGCATCAACCATCTCGAAGAGGTCAGCGGCGGCGTGCTTCTGGTCGACGGCGAGTTCGTCGGCTACGATTTGCGTCACGGCAAGCTCTACGAGGTCAACAACAAGCTCCTGTGCCAGCGTCGCGCCGACATCGGCATGGTGTTCCAGTCGTTCAACCTGTTTTCGCACATGACAGCGCTCGAAAACCTGATCGAGGCGCCCATCATGGTAAAGGGCTTGTCCAAGGCCGAAGCCAAGGACAAGGCCTACGCACTGCTCGAACGTGTCGGGCTTTCGGCCAAAGCCGACGCCTATCCCCGCCAGCTCTCCGGCGGACAACAGCAGCGCGTGGCGATCGCCCGCGCGCTGGCGATGAACCCCAAGGTTCTGCTGTTCGACGAGCCGACCTCGGCGCTCGATCCGGAACTTGTCGGCGAAGTGCTGGTGGTCATGCGCGATCTGGCCGAAAGCGGCATGACGATGGTCGTCGTCACCCACGAGATCGGCTTTGCCCGCGAAGTCGGCGACCAGCTGATCTTCATGGATCGCGGAGTCGTCGAGGAGCGCGGTGAACCCAGGGAAATGATCGCCAACCCGCAATCGCCGCGCACACGGGAGTTTTTGTCTCACGTGCTGTGAAGCGGCAGCGTCAACTGCTGGAAAACGGAAAAGGGCTCGGCATATGCCGGGCCCTTTTTGTAGGCTCGCGTGCGTTAAAAGAGTGCCGTCGCATTGCGGTTGCCTGCTCGACATCGATTGACGGACCAATGTGTATACAGTAATGGATAGACAAGAGAGCAAACTTGCTCTCGCATGTCAGTTCCGTTCTGGCCGTGCCCGGGCGGAGTCCAGGAGATCCAGATGGCCGATCCGGCAGTTTCGCTCGACGACAAGTACCTGCTGGACGACGGGCGCATTTTCGTGACCGGCACCCAGGCGCTGGTGCGCCTGCCGATGGTGCAGCGCCGGATTGACCGCGCCGCCGGCCTCGACACGGCGGGCTTCGTCACCGGCTATCGCGGCTCGCCGCTCGGCGGCATCGACCAAGCATTCGGTCAGGCACGCAAGTTTGCCGAAGCCAATGAGATCCGTTTCCAGACCGGGCTCAACGAGGACATCGCCGCGACCGCCATCCTCGGCACCCAGCAGATCAATCTGATGGAGAAGGCCAACAAGCAGGGCGTCTTTTCGATGTGGTATGGCAAGGGCCCCGGCGTCGACCGCTCGGGCGATGCCTTTCGCCACGGCAATCTCGCAGGCTCTGCGCCTTTTGGGGGCGTCCTGCTGCTCGCCGGCGACGACCACACCTGCAAATCCTCGACCACCTCGCACCAGAGCGAATATGCGCTGATGGACGCGATGATCCCCGTGCTCAACCCGGCCGGCGTGCAGGAAATCCTCGACTTCGGCCTCTATGGCTGGGCGCTGTCGCGCTATTCCGGCTGCTGGACAGCGCTCAAGCTGATCGCCGAGACTGTCGATTCCTCCGCCTCGATCGTTGTTGCCAGCGACCGCATCGCTTTCCACACACCAGGCGATTTTGAGATGCCGGCCGGTGGGCTCGGCATTCGCTGGCCCGACAGCCCGCAGGAGCAGGAACGGCGCCTCCACAATCTCAAGCTGCCGGCGGCCCTCGCCTTTGCGCGCGCCAACCGCTTCGACCGCGTCGCACTCGGCGGCCCGCGCCGTCGCCTCGGCATCGTCACGACAGGCAAGTCTTATCTCGACGTGCGCCAGGCGCTCGACGAACTCGGCATCTCCGAAAAGCGCGCCATCGAGCTTGGCCTCTCAGTCTACAAGGTCGGCATGGTCTGGCCGCTGGAGCCCGAAGGCATCTCAGCCTTTGCATCAGGGCTGGAAGAGCTTCTGATCGTTGAGGAAAAGCGCCCGCTGATCGAAGGCCAGGTCAAGGACATCCTCTACAACATGCCGGCCGAGCGGCGGCCGCGCATCTTCGGCAAGCGTGATGGCGAAAACCGCATCGTCTTGCCGGCGCATGACGACCTCACCGCAATCCAGATTGCCAGGGCGATTGCCGCGCGCATCCTGCCCTTCATCGAAGACAGCGAGTTGATCGAGCGCATCGGCAAGCTCTCCGACATCGACGGCGCCAAGCTTGCTAGCCTCGCGCCTGTCCAGCGCACGCCCTATTTCTGCTCGGGCTGCCCGCACAACACCTCGACGCGTGTGCCCGAAGGCAGCCGCGCGCTGGCCGGCATCGGCTGCCACTGGATGTCGCAAGCGATGGACCGCAACACCGCGACCTATACGCATATGGGCGGGGAAGGGGCCAACTGGATCGGCCAGGCGCCATTCGTGCCGACACGTCACATCTTCCAGAACCTCGGCGACGGCACCTATTTCCATTCGGGCCTGCTCGCCATCCGCGCGGCGGTCGCAGCCAAGGTCAATATCACCTACAAGATCCTGTTCAACGACGCGACGGCGATGACCGGCGGCCAGCGCCATGACGGCACGCTCAACCCGCAGCGCATCACCCACCAGCTTCGTTCCGAAGGCGTCGAGCGCATCGCCGTGGTCTCCGACGACATCGAGAAATACCACGGCCAGGAGCCGTTCGCGGCCAATGTCACCATCCACCACCGCGACGAACTCGACGCCGTGCAGYGCGAACTGCGTGAGATCGAAGGCGTATCGGGCATCGTCTACGACCAGACCTGTGCCGCCGAAAAGCGCCGCCGTCGCAAGCGCGATCCCAAGCCGCGCGTCGAACGCCGCGTCATCATCAACGAGCTGGTCTGCGAAGGTTGCGGCGACTGCTCGAAAAAGTCGAACTGCCTGTCGGTGACGCCTGTCGACACCGAATTCGGGCGCAAGCGCCGCATCGACCAGTCGTCCTGCAACGAAGACTTCTCCTGCGTGAAGGGTTTTTGCCCGTCCTTCGTCACCGTCGAGGGCGTGAAGCCGCGCCGCCCCAAAAACATCGACCCCAGGGCGATTGCCGCCCGGCCGATCGCCGAGCCAGCACCGTTTGAACTCACCACACCCTGGAACGTGCTGGTCACCGGCGTCGGCGGCACCGGCGTCATCACCATCGGAGCCATCCTCGCCATGGCGGCTCACCTCGAAGGCAAGGGCTGTTCGACGCTCGACATGGCCGGCATGGCACAAAAGGGCGGTCCGGTGACGACGCATCTGCGCTTTGCACCGACGCCAAACGATCTGCATGCGGTGCGCATCTCATCGCGCTCGGCCGACGTCGTGCTCGGCTGCGACCTTGTGGTTGCCGCCGGCAAGGAAGCGCTCAGTGCCATCTCCAATGGCAAGACGCGCGTCGTGCTCAATTCCGAGGAGACCATCACCGGCGCATTCATCCGCGACCCCAATTTCCGCATCCAGGGACTTGGGTTGGCGGGCGTCGTCAAGGATATCGCCGGCGCGGATCAGGTTGAGACCATCGCCGCCACCCAGATCGCCACGCAGTTGCTGGGCGACTCCATCGGCACCAACCTGTTCATGGTCGGTTATGCCTGGCAGCGCGGGCTGATCCCGCTGGCCTCGGCAAGCATCGACAAGGCCCTTGAGCTCAACGGCGCGGCGGTCGAGATGAACCGCACCGCTTTCCGCCTCGGCCGTCTTGCAGCTGCGGACCGTGCGGCCGTCGACGCCTTGCTGCCCAGGACACAAGTCAACTCACCGCTTGGCCATCGTGTTGCGTCGCAGTCGCTCGACGAGGCCGTGGTACGTCGCGTGGCTTTCCTCACCGCCTATCAAAGTGCTGCTTACGCCGGTCAATACCGCGCCTTCGTCGCCAAAGTGCGCGCCCGCGAAAAGTCGGTGGCAGGTGTTGAAGGCAAGCTCTCCGATGCGGTCGCCCGCTACCTGTTCAAGCTGATGGCCTACAAGGACGAATACGAGGTGGCGCGGCTTTATTCCGACGGCACGTTCCGCAAGCAGCTGGCCGATACCTTCGACGGCAAGGGCAAGCTGACCTTCCACCTGTCGCCGCCGCTCTTGGCCAAGAAGGATCCCAACACCGGCGAACCGGCCAAGATGACCTTTGGTCCCTGGATGCTGAGCGCCTTCGGGGTGCTGGCGAAGTTCAAGCGCCTGCGCGGCACCGCACTCGATCCGTTCGGCTACAGCACTGAGCGCCGCACCGAACGCGCACTGATCGTGGAATACCGCGCCCGCGTCGAGCGCCTGCTTGCAAGCCTGACGCCGGACAAGCTGGCGACCGCCGTAGCGATTGCCGAAGTGCCGGAAGAAATTCGCGGATACGGACACGTCAAGGAACGCAACCTCGAGCTGGCGCGTGTCAAATGGACATCGCTTGAACAGGCCCTCGACCAGCGCCCATTGGCCATCGCCGCCGAATAGTTTCGGCCCCGGCTCGATCGCAACGG
Source organism: Aminobacter sp. P4_H6_2 (assembly GCF_056400805.1). Classification (NCBI taxonomy): domain Bacteria; kingdom Pseudomonadati; phylum Pseudomonadota; class Alphaproteobacteria; order Hyphomicrobiales; family Phyllobacteriaceae; genus Aminobacter; species Aminobacter sp. P4_H6_2. The sequence continues at coordinate 211 of NZ_JBFUKO010000381.1, read as the reverse complement.
GCCGGGCTGTTCATTCACCTTCAGAAACGCACTATTCCGCGTCCGAAACAAGGGCGCTGAAGCGCTTCGTGTGTGCTTGTGCGCTGCAGCACAATAGTCCCTTAGAAAGCCCGCAAAACCGGGCTTCTCAGCTATCTTGCAGATAAAATAACAAGTGCATCATTATGTGTATTCACTTCTTAAAAATTCTGTGTCTACATGTTCGCAATAA
>NZ_JBFUKO010000380.1:0-5219 GCF_056400805.1 Aminobacter sp. P4_H6_2 | reverse complement strand
CCTGCTTGCCGAGCCTGCAGGCGGCAGCCACGGCTTGCCTTTCGGCCGGCGGAAACACCTGGCACAAGGGCGCCCGGCCGCGCAGCCAGTATCTAAAGGCAAGCATGGCCCGCTCGCCGCAGTTCCACGTCGCACCCTCGAACTCGCATGTCTGATCGGGACTGAGCCCCTCGGTGCCGGCAATAAGGATCGTGTAGCCCATCGACTGGAACGTGGCCGAGGACGTTACCGCTGGACGATAGAGAAGCGTGCCCTCCCAATCGTCTGGTGCAATCGGCTTGGGTGGCGGGGCGAGCCCCAAGTCGCCGAGCGGAGGTCTCGCCTCGACGCGTTCCAACGTCTGGCCAGCAGCTTCAGGCGGTACGACGACATCGGGGGCAATCGCTCGTGTCGCGTCGCGCTTTGTCGCTCCCAGGTCTCCGAAGGCGACACGAGGCTTGTTTGTAGAGTCGGCAGATATGGCGCCTGGTGAATCGGCTTCGAAAATCGGCTGTTGTGGTGTATAAACACTGCCCTGTGCAATGACGACCAACGCAACCGCGCCAATCGCGGCGAGCGCAACCAATTGAACAAGAATTGCACGCCGCGAGGTCACGTCGCTTTCGCTCTCACACAACACTGCACAACGTCCTGACGGCGCGGCAAAGCATTTCACCATCGAACAGATGGATATGGATTGCATGGCAGTGCCAGTCTTGGAAGAGACGCAGTGTGAACGTCGAAAAATTGCGTAAAATTTTCTGAAAAGTATATCTCGAAGATTATACTGCAGTTACCCGTGTTTATTTCCGATAATTTGAGATGATGTTGTTAGCTTCCATCAAAATAGGTGGGCGCGATGAAAGCAACAGCGAGCAACGTTTCGAAACTCGGATTGAAGAGCCTTGCAGCGGCAGCGCTTCTCGTTGCGGCGTTCAACGGAGCCAGTGCAAGCGAGCGAATTGATGTGGCGTCGCTGACAGTCACCCAGACTCACGCCGCGCCGCTTCTCGGCGGCTTGCTGCTTGTCGAACCTGCAGCACCTACAGCCGCCAAGCCCTTCCAGTTCGGGCGGGATTTCGACGGCTACGGTCTTGCCTTGCGCAGCACGCCCGATAACGACGCCGCGGCTGCAGGTATCGACCAGATGAAAACAGCTGCCATCATTCCCGGCGTGTTCGGTTCGGTTGCTATTCCGATGCGCAATTTCCCTGTCGCGGGGCGCTGGGCCAAGGTCTATCGCCAGATCAGCGACTGCGCTGATCAGGCCGCTTGCGGCAAGAACGGCGCAATCCTTTCAGCGCTGGCCGTGCGTAGCCGCGACGGCAAGTTCCTCGACAAGCTCGTCGCCGTGAACCGCGCGGTGAACACGATGATCGCCTACCGCAAGGATGAGGCGGTCTACGGTAATCTCGATTACTGGGCGAAGCCCGCGGAAATACTTTCGCGCGGTGCTGGCGACTGCGAAGACTTTGCCATTCTCAAGATGGCGGCGTTGATCGAAGCCGGCGTGCCGGCGCAGAGCATGTCGCTTGTGGTGTTGCAAGACAGCAGCCGGGGCGTCTTCCATGCCGTTCTCTCGATTGCCACCCAGAGTGGAACCTTCATTCTCGACAATTTGAGCAACGATGTCCTGCGCGACGGCGCGCTGAAGAGCTATGTTCCGCTTTATTCCTTCAGCACCGATCGTGCCTGGATCCATGGCGCGAAACCCGGCTCGGAACAAATCGCGGCTGCAACAGGCAGCTTTGCCGCAATCGCGCCCGGCGAGGGCCCGCTGCCGCAATAAAGTGACTGCAAAGCGGCCAGGCACGGGCTGGCGCATGGCGAATCGACGGACACTGAACCCACGGCAATTGCAGGTTGACCCGCCGCCTCGATCCGCGAGGTGGCATCGTCAGTGCAAAACCTGTGTGCTGATCGTGCCGCGGCAGCTTTAGCAGCCAGAAATGTAGCATTTTTGCATCAGTGCTTTGGCCAAATCACTTGAATCGCTGGATTCAGAGTAGGGGCATTAAATTTACTGTCGATTTTCTTCCGCTACTGGATAATTGCTCCTAGTGGATGGGTTTGGGATTTCGGCTGCTGCGGGGCACCGGAAGGTTGTGGGGGAATGTTTATGCCGATGCGTCTCGGACGACTGGCGATGCGGCTTGGGGTATTGCTGACGGCAACCATGCTGTCGGGCAATGGCGCCAACGCGCTGACGCTGACGGAAGCGATGGCGGTGGCCGTCGAATCCAACCCTGAGATYGGCCAGGCCATCGAAAACCGCGAAGCRATCGAATTCGAGCTGCGCCAGGCGAAGGGGCTTTACCTTCCGAGCGTCGACTTCGAAGCATCGACCGGTGCGCGCCGGCTCGACAACTCATCGCGGCGCGCCCTTTCGATTGAAGACGACAGTCTGTACCCGTCAGAAGCGGGTGTGGTCGTGACGCAGAAACTGTTCGACAATGGCGCCCGTCGTGCCGAACTGTCGCGCCAGGCCTCGCGTGTCGATGGTGCGTCCTTCCGCGTGCTCGAACGCTCCGAATTCATCGGGCTTTCGGTCGTCCAGGACTATCTCGAATATATGCTGCAGGCGCAGATCGTTGGCGACGCCAAGAGGAACCTCGGTGTCCACCAGTCGATCCTCGGCGACATCCGCGAAGGCATCCAGGGCGGCGCCCTGACCGATGCCGACCGGCAGCAGGCCGAAGAACGGCTTTATGCCGCGCAGGCCCGTTTGCAGGAAGCAAACGAAGAGCTGGAAGCAGCAAAGATCAGGTTCTACAAGACTGTCGGCAAACCGCTGACAAGCCCATCCAAGCCTGGCTCCGTAGCCAAGGCGTTGCCCCGCTCGCTTGACGACGCGATCGGGCTTGCCCGTCGCAACAATCCACGCGTTCATATGGTCAGCAGCGACATCGACGCTGCCGCTTCGCTCGTCGATGCGGCGCGGGCCAAATACGGGCCGGAAGTCGTAGCAGAAGGCCGGGCCCGCGTCGGTACCGATATCGACGGCGACAGCGACGATACCAACGACCTGCAGGCCCGCCTGGTGCTGCGCTGGAACCTCTATCGCGGCGGCATCGATAAGGCCAACGAGCAGGAACATATCCGGCGCGTGAGCGAGACGCGGCTTGCACTTAATCAGGTCCAGCGTGAGGTCGATGAGGCCGTGCGCATTTCGTGGGAACGTCGCTTCCGCCAAGCCGAACTGACCAAGACGCTGCGCCTGCAGACGGCTGTCAACGACCGGCTCGTCGTGTCCTATCGCGAGCAGTTCAAGGTCGGCCAGCGCTCGCTGCTCGACGTGCTCGATGCGCAGAATACGCGCTTCAATTCCGAAACCCTTGCCAACACCGCGGCTTTCGCATCATTGTTCGCCGAATATCGCCTCCTGGCAGCAACCGGCCAGCTGTTGACGACGATGGGCATAGCGCCGGCAAAGCAGTCTACCGCCTATGCCCGCAACGAGTTCAACGTGCCAGCGACAGCCGATACCGACACCTATGCGCGGACGCCTTCGGAGCAGGTAAACAATATGCCGTTCGACCTCCTGGCCCCGGTCAGAAAGAAATAGGGTGGCTGCCTGACGGCAGCCCCCGCCCGTCATGAACCAGCAGATTCATATCCAGACGCCGGTAGAAGCGTTCAAGTCCTGCTTTTCAGCGGTTGCTGCCTATCTTGGCCGCCCGAGCGCTGAAACAGTGCTGTTTTCCGGCGTGCCGATCTCAGCGACGCGGATAGAGGTGCAGGAAATCAGGCACCTCGCCGAGCGCATCGGCCTGGAAACGACGGAATTCGAGCATCGCGACTTCGCACGCGGCCGCTTCGACCTGCCAGCGATCATATTCCGCCCCAACCGCTTGCCCATCGCCATTCTGGCGGAGCAGCGCGACGGCGCCGAGTTTCTGACGGGCCCTCAGGAAGACGGGCGCACATCAATCTCGCGCGCCGAGTTGATGGCTACACCGATTGCCGGAGGCGTCGGCTTTTCGATCACCTATGCCAATACCGCCGAGGACATGAATGTCGGCAATGCCGCCAGGATCGAACGGCCGCACTGGCTGTACGGCACGCTGGGCATGTTCTGGCGCTCCTACTCGCGCGTGGCGCTGGCAGCGATCTTCATCAACCTTCTGGCGATTGCCTCGCCCATTTTCACGATGAACGTCTACGACCGCATATTGCCCAACAAGTCGATCTCGTCGCTTTGGGTTCTGGCGATCGGTGTGTCGACCGCGATCCTGTTTGACCTGCTGCTCAAGACGGCGCGCGCAGCCCTCATCGACCATGCCGGTCGCAAGGCCGACCTGCGCATCTCCTACATGCTGTTTGAGAAGGTGTTGAACACCTCGCTCAGCGCGCGCCCCGCATCGACCGGCGAATATGCCAACCGTGTCTCGCAATATGAATTCGTCCGTGAATTCTTCACCTCGAACACCGTCAGCACCTTCATCGATACGGCATTCGTCTTCATCTTCTTGCTGGTGATCTACGCGATTGCGGGCTGGCTGGTCATTGTGCCGATCATCGCCTTCATCGCGGCGGTCATCATTGGGCTCGTGGCGCAGCACCGTATCGGCAAGCGTGTGGCGGCGTCGATGAACGAGGCTTCCCAGCGTCAGGCGCTGCTGGTGGAGTCGATCTCGACGGTCGAGACGATCAAGTCGCTGCGTGCCGAGGCCTATCTGTTGCGGAAGTGGCGCGAGCATTCCAAAAATGCCGCCAACACCTCCGAAAAGATCAAGGAACTGTCGTCGGCGGCCGCGAACATGACGCAGTTCGTGCAGCAGCTGGTGACTGTGGGGCTAGTGGTAGCGGGCGCCTATGCTTTCGACAGTGGTGCCGTCTCGACGGGCGCCATCATCGCCGCCGTCATGCTTTCGGGCCGAGCCGTGGCACCGCTCGGCCAGCTTGCGATGACCATTTCGCGCTTCCGGCAGGCGATGCTGTCGCTGAGGGTGCTGAACTCCATCATGGAGCAGCCGGAGGATCGCCCTGATACGGTCGGCTTCGTCAATCGCCCCATCCGCGTCGGCGCACTGACGCTTCGCAATGTCGGCTTTGCCTATCCAGGCACGGAAACCGACGTTCTGACTGCTATCAACCTGTCGATCAATCCAGGCGAGCGCGTCGGTATCATCGGCCGCATCGGCTCGGGCAAGACGACCTTCGGGCGACTGGTCGGACGGCTGTACTTGCCGACCACTGGCGAGCTGCTGTTCGATGGCATCGACGTTCGCCAGTACCAC
>NZ_JBFUKO010000379.1:0-5241 GCF_056400805.1 Aminobacter sp. P4_H6_2 | reverse complement strand
CAGCTGGTGCGTTCGTGGCTGGAGCAGCCATCGGTAGTGCGCTCAATTAGCCGCGCAATGTCGAACCTGCGCGCTATGGCAAAACTGGGCGACAATCGCGTCGCTCGCCGAGACTTGCAAACTCAACGTCGTCATGCCGCAGGCCTATCTGGCCAGCACGCTCACAGCCATCGTCAACGGCCATAAACAGAGCCGGGTCGATGACTTCCTTCCCTGGAACATCCACCCAAGGTGTGAACGGGACACCGCATACAGCGATGCTTCACAATCTCAAACCTTTCCGACGCTTCGCTTAGCGAGAGTCCGTCGTCATCTGAGGTGGCCGGCGATCGGACAGGAACCGCCCGATGGCTATTCTGAGGTTCGAAAGACCTCTCTAACGGTCTTGATCGACCCGGCGTCGTTGACCCTGTAACCGGGTAATTGCGAAATCGCGGCATGGAACTCGTCGCCGCGCATGATCGAAAGCACGCGCTTGGGCAGCGGCAGAGCATGACGGGCTTCTTCAACAAGGAGCCGGACCATGCCCCACCCTGTTCTCGATGCACCCATCAGTCCGCTGCGCCAGCGGTTGATCGACGACATGACCCTGCGCCGGTTCAGCGAGGAGACACAGCGCAACTACATCCGCGATGTCGGACGGTTCGCGACCTTCCTTGGCCGCCCGCCCGATATGGCGACGGCAGACGACCTTCGCCGGTTCCAGGTCTGGCAGCAGGAGGACGGCGTTCCCGTGCCGACCATGAACAGCATCGTGTCGGCGTTGCGCTTCTTCTTCACCCACACGACCGACCGGCCGGACCTGGCGCGCAGGCTTGTCCGTCTGTCACATCCGCGCAAGCTGCCCATGGTGCTGAGCCGCGACGAGGTTGCCTGCCTTGTCAACGCCACCACCTGCCTCAAACGCCAGGCTGCGCTGTCGGTCGCCTATGGCGCAGGCCTGCGCGTGGCCGAGGTGTCGACGCTGAAAGTCACTGATGTCGACAGCGAGCGGATGCTACTGCGTGTCGAGCGCGGCAAGGGCGGGCGGTGCCGCAATGCCATGCTGTCGCCGGACCTGCTCGCGCTGTTGCGCCAGTGGTGGAGGGTCGGACGGCAGCAAGGTGTCATGCACCGCGACGGCTGGCTGTTCCCCGGACAGCATCCGATGAAGCCGATCAGCACCCGTCATCTCCATCGCATCGTCGTCGAGGCGGCACAGGCCGCGGACATCGCCAAGCGGGTCGGGCCGCACACGCTGCGTCACAGTTTCGCCACCCATCTTCTGGAGGACGGCGTCGACATCCGCGTCATCCAGGTCCTGCTTGGGCATGCCAAGCTCGACAACACGGCCCTCTATGCCAAGGTCGCAACCCGCACGGTGCGTGCGATCACGAGCCCCCTCGACAGGCTCGGCCTGTTCAAGCCGGCAGAGATCTCGCCCGATGGCTGAGGCGTGCGCGCCTCGATTGAGGTCGCCGACATCTTCCGTGCTGCCGGGCCGGCCTATCGGGCCACCCATGCCGGGCGCTTGAGCCTGCAACAGCTCAAGGTCATGTCGGCGATCGAACAATGTCGCACCGCAGCCCTTGGCGGTCATGTCGAGGCCTGCACAGACTGCGGCCATTGGCGGATCGCCTATAACTCCTGCCGCAACCGGCATTGTCCCAAGTGCCAGGGCGCCGCCGCGCGGGCATGGCTTGCCGAGCGGGAGGTCGACCTGCTGCCAGTCGGCTACTTCCACGTCGTCTTCACGCTGCCGGCTGAGGCCAGAGCCGCGGGGCCGATGTTGGCACGTCGCCCGCGAAATCAGTCCTTGGACCGTCGTATGGGAGCGGCCAGGAAGGGGCGCTCAGTCTAGCATCATGTAATTCCCGCTACGACTTGGCAACCGCCTCTATCGCGCTCGTCAGCGTGGCGCTGGGGTTCGCTTTGCAATAGTCAGCGATCTTCTCGGCATTGGCGTGCGCCTTGTCGCCATCCACCATGGCATTGCCGGCTTTGCCATGGACGTAGCCGTTCACCCACATGGCGACGCCAAGAGTCTTGGCGGCCGGCATTGCACCGACATCCTTGCAAGTGAGCTTCGACATATCCACTTCTGCGGCCATTACTTGGCCGGCCAAAACGATACTTGAAGCTGCGAGTGTGATCGAAAAAAAGCGTTTCATGGTCACGATCTCCTCCTAAAAGCCCCCCGCCTTGCAACGAGCGCTAGCGCCTTGTTGGAAATATGACAATCACGCCAAATTTACCGCGAAACCCTTGATGCGGAAATGGTACCGGGTCCCGAACCGGGCAAGGCGAAAACCTGGCTCGTGTTTGGTCGGAATGAACGCGGCGGCCCCGTCGGCAAAGCGCTGCAATGGCTTGTCTCAAGCCCGAAGGCAAGCTTGAACTCGCGGCTGAACTTCCTTCTCTGCATTCCCACTCTCCAGTTCCGTTAAACACCTTATCTCGGTGTCCACGAAACCGGCAGCAGGCCACGGGGCCGATTTCGGACCGGCCTGTTTCAGGTTCGGGAGCATCAGAAGCGGACCAACTTCCCGACCCACAAAATGAGCTTGTCGTGGTTTGAGGGCAAGTTTCAGCGGCGGACCGGCCTGGGAGTGCCGAGAGCTGTATTCTCGTCATGCAGCTTACGCCAACGCGAGAAGCGTGCGGGATCGATCCGCCCGTCTTCGAGGGCAATGAGCACGGCGCAGGATGGTTCGTGGGTGTGCGTGCAATTGCTGAATTTGCACTGGGTCTCCAATTCGGTGATCTCGGCGAACACCACATCGAGACCGTCGGCCATCTCGCCGAGATGCAATGAGCGGATTCCAGGAGAATCCAGCACCCAGCCGCCGCCGGCAACCGGATGCAAAGAGCGCGCCGTCGTCGTATGCCGACCTGTGGAATCATGGGCGCGAATGGCACCGGTGAGTTGAGCGGTGCCCGAGCCGGTGGCCGCCAACGTGTTGACGAGAGTCGACTTTCCCACCCCCGAGGAACCGGTGAGCGCCACGGTCTTGCCCCGGCCGAACCAGGGCCGCAGCTTTGTCAGCGCGTCGGGCCGGCGAGGATCGACCACAACCACCGGGAGGTCCCGCGCCAGTGCAGCGGCCTGCGCGATGAAGGAACCCACATCCTCCTTCGTGTCGGCTTTGGTCAGAACCAGAACCGGAGCGATCTCACACTGCGCTGCCATGGCCAGATAGCGCTCGAGCCGAGGCACGCTGAAATCGCCATTGCAGGAGGTGACTATAAACAGCGCGTCGATATTGGCGCCRGACAGCTGAGTGCTGCGGTCACTCATGCGCCGGGCTAGGAGCGAGCTGCGCGCGAGGCRCCGTCGCACAAGGAAATCGCCCGGTCCTGCAAGTACGAAGTCGCCCACCGCATAGTCGCCACTTGCGCTGTTGGCCGGCAGAACGAGTTCGATCGGACCATTGGCGGAATGTCCGCTCATTCGTGCGCGGTGAATATTGGCGATGCGAACGGGCACGAGGCCGGCCTCCTCCGCGCTGACCTGGTCACCGAAGAAGGAAGACCAGCCCAAAGCGATCAGTGCTGCCTCGCGCGTCGTTTCAATCAATATCATTTTCCTTGTTTGAGTCAGCAGCTGGCATGAGCGCATGACGCGGCTCCGCCGACGTTCAACGYTCCCTAGCACAKCGCAACCAACCGCGCTTGCATGGCGTCGGGTGGCCCGGTGGCAAAGCAGGGCRCGACAGCAAGTCTACTTGCCTCGCTTCTSGACCTTCAGGTCYGGAAGGCTGGGTCGCTTCGATTTGATCCCGGCCTCTTTCAAGGCCGTATATCCCACCTTCCTGAGGAGCTTCTCTGTTTTTGCACGCTCCTTGTCGCGAATGCTCTGGCCTTTGATCTTCGGCATCGGTCCTCCATTGCTTGCGTCTTCGATCGCTTTGGCAGACATGGCCTCAAACATTGAATTCAGTACAGGCGTTAGGAAGAGCATTACGAAGCCAAAGGTTACCCCAGCCCCTCCTCTCAGAATGCGAATTGGCGTGAAATTTGATGGCTTCTTTGAAGGCTTGAACAGCATGTAGAGATTGGCCAGAGGAATGAAGGCCAAAGCCATCAAACCGTTGTTGCCGGAGATGTCGCGGGATCTCGCCATAGCGATCATCCCAAAAAATACCCGAAGATGACAGTCGCCCCATGATCACGACTACCAGTACCCAGACATATCCGCTGGCCATTGCTGGAACAGTCAGCAGCCAAACAAACTGCAAGACTGAAATTCCAAGCATCAGGAGCGCCGTAAAGGCGAAATATGGCGCACGAGATATCTCGACATCTGCCCTTTCTGTAACCCAAGCGATGACGCCACCATAATTACGGCGACGTAGCCGATGAGAAATCCTTATGACATTTTGATTTTCTTGCCGTCGCGGTCACCTCGTAACCCTATGTGCCGAGACGTATTGGTGCCACGCAGGTCAGCGCTCCAAGCGCCGGCGACATCGGGTGGCGGACGAAAATGTGGCTCAGCGCTATCGATCATGGATTGCAGTGGTACGACCGACTGCAGGTCTTCTCATCAGGGGATCCGTTCGAGCGGTTCGTGCCGCAGCGGGTAAGAACGTCCGGCATTGAGACCGCCGCCTCCATATTCATGGTAGCGTCGGTCGTCGGTTCTGCCGCCGCAATCCTTGCAAAAATTGTACTTTGAACCACGCGGCGACGTCTCGCTGCCCCGGCCATTGGTGCGATTGCGGCGCGGCGACAAGCACTCCATAGTCGCCGCCATCATTGCAGTGCCCTGCTTCGGAATCGTCATGCGCCGCGTCTTGCCTTCGCTACCATCGCTGACGATCTTTGAAGCGGCGGCGCGCCATTCGAGCTTTACCCGCGCTGCCGAAGAGCTGAACCTGTCGCAGAGCGCGGTTAGCAAGCAGGTCCAGTCGCTCGAATCCTTCCTTGGCCTGCGCCTGTTCGAGCGCATCCGGCAGCGCATCGTGCTGACCGAGGCCGGGCAGCTTTATCTCGCCCGGGTGCGCGAGGCCCTCGAAATCCTCGAATCGGCAACGATGGAGGCGCTGGCCTTCCAGGGCGGCGGCGGCATGCTCAACATCGCCACGCTGCCGACCTTCGGCTCGCGCTGGCTCGCCTCCCGTATCGGCCGCTTCCGGGCGCGCCACCCCAGGATCGCGCTCAATTTGACGGCACGGACTTGGCCCTTCGACCTGGTCGAGGAAAACATCGACGTCGCCATCTATTTCGGCGAAAAACCATGGCCCGGCGGCCCGTCCGACC
>NZ_JBFUKO010000378.1:0-5259 GCF_056400805.1 Aminobacter sp. P4_H6_2 | reverse complement strand
CCAGAATCTCGACCCCCTTTTCCGGATTGTCGAAGGCGTATTTCCAGCCGCGGCTGGCCGCCCGCACATAAGACGCGAAGGCTTCGGGATCGCTGTTCAGCTTTTCCGAGGTCGCGAAATAGGGAAGCGGCAGCAGACGCACGCCATTGTCCCAGAGCGGCAGCTCGACCGCATCGTCCCCGAGCAATTCACGCTGACCGACATTGGAACGCCAGCCGGCTATGGCGTCGACCTGCCCCGACAGAAGCGGCTTGGCATCAGAGCCGATGGTGATCACCTCGACCTTGGATTCATCGATCCCGTTCTTGCGAAGCAACGCGCTCAGAAGGACTGCCCCGCCGGCAGGCTGGACGCCGACACGCTTGCCGACCATGTCCTGTGGCGTGTTGATCGGCGCGCTCTTGAGCGAGAAATAGGCAAAGGGATGGACTTGCAGCGCCACCGCGAAGCACTGGATCGGAATCCCCTTCGAAGCCGCCAGCATGATTTGGGGGCTCGAGGACTGCTGCCCGATATCGTACTGCCCGGAGGCGACCAGCGGTACCGAGTCGATATTCGGGCCGCCGGCGCTGATTTCCACCGCGTTGCCTTCCTCCTCCTGGTAGCCAAGTTCGCGGGCGAGGATATCGCCGATGTGCTGGCTGTTGATGAGCCAGCCGAACTGGACATTGACCTTGCGCGTTCCTGCTGCCCGGGCGCGGTAGGGCACGATAGCCGGTGCTGCCAACCCGACTGCCACCGCAGCTGAGAATTTGAGCACGTTTCGCCGGCTTATGCGCAGATTGTCCTGCATAATTGCTTTCCTCCATCCACTCATCGATTGATGGTGACCTTGTTCCCGACAAGAACGCTAGTCGAATAAAGGCATCGCAAAAAGTTCAAATTTTCGAGCGCCCCGTTGCCATGTCGGCAACACCATCCTACCCTCGGTTTTTGGGGATTTCAGGCCCGTTCCGAGCCGTATAGCGCCAACCAGGCACCGCTTCCGAGGATGTCATGCACGCAGCCGTATTGCGCTACTTCGAGCAGGTTGCCGAGAGCGGTTCGATCCGTGTCGCCTCGGAGGTCCTGCATGTTGCGCCATCCGCGATCACGCGCCAGATACTCAATCTGGAGGCCGAGCTCGGCTGCAAGCTGTTCGAGCGCCTACCCACCGGAATGCGACTAACCGCAGCCGGTCATGTCTTCCTGCGACACACCAGACGCACGCTGTCGGACTGGCGCAACACCGCGGGCGAGCTTACCGCCCTTGCCGGACAGATTGCCGGCGAGGTCCGCGTTCTCGCCACACCTCCCCTCATCATCAGTGTGTTGCTGGGTGCAATCGAGTCCCTCGTCGAGGAGCATCCTCGGGTTCGCTTCAACGTCACCGATGCCAATGTGGTCAACAAGGCAGATCAGATGCAGCTCGGCCATCCCGATATCGCGCTTTTGCCATTCGATCGTCGCTACAGGCAGTTCGAACTTCTCGATCAGCTCAACGTACGCGTAGGCGTAGTGGTCACGCCAAACCATCCTCTCGCCAAAGAGAATACGCTAACGCTCACGCAGTGCGCCGAGCATCCCGTCCTGATGGTCCAGGACATGTGGATCCAGAGGCATTCGGACGTCGAATTTCAGGAGACGGGGGCCGAGTACCAGCCGCGCATCGTATCCTCGTCCTGGCCGCTTGCGCGCGAAGCGGCACGGCGAGGATTAGGCGTCGGTTTTTTCGCCTCCGTCGGTGTTGCCAAGGAACTTGCATCGGGTGAACTGATCTTTATCCCCCTCGATATCCCCGGCTACGTCACCAGCAGCCTATCGCTCTACGTCAATGCCGATCGAAAGCTAGCACCTGAGGTGGCTGTCACTGTCCAGCATATCAAGGCCAAGTTTGCCGAGGTGCGTTCGCTTCTGCCGTCAGTGGCGATGCCGACGACGAGTTCGTCAGGATCTATGCGGAGGCAAGATCGGTGAGTTTCGCTGGTTTGAACCGGCGTACTGCTCCTTTGGGGCCGAGACCGGACTGGCGGCTTTAGGCGTCCAAAATGCGAACATGGACATTCAGCCCCGAGCGGCTCATAGGGCCTCAACCCGGACATCCCGCTTTGCCACGCCGGTTTGAAAGCTAAGCGACATCGGTCTACTGATGAGATTTTCGCAAACCTTTGCATGCGCGGTGCAACTAGCCCGTCGCGGGAGTAGATCATGTTGAAAGCTACCGAAGAGGAAGTCCGGGAATATTTTGAATGGCAGGCGCCCGACCTCGAAGTGACTTTCATGCAGAAGGTCTACTCGGAGATCGTTCTCAACACCCGCCACGACGTGTGGGACATCCACACCAACAAGGATCGGTGGTGGGTCATCACGGGCGGCACAAACCTCTACTCTCAGGAGCAATTCCCCAATATGGACCTTGCTCTGACCTTCCATATTGGCCTGATGCTCCGCATCCCGCGTACGGAAAAACAACAGGAAGGCGATCTACGCATCCTTCCGTTCGGTCCTGTCTTCGAGAAGATGGAAGAAGCTGGCACCGCCGTGACACAAGCGCAAAACCTCTCGGACTATCAGGCCGTCGGCGTTCGCTGCCGCGAGGCGCTACTCGAGCTGATCGGCGTCGCGCAGGACGCGGCAATGTGGTCAGACACACCGCCACAGCGTGCGAACTTCCGAGCGTGGACGGAGATCATCTGCAACGATCTTCTGCCGGGCGACACCAATAAAGAGCGTCGCGGGGCCCTCAAAAGTGCGCTCGAGTCTGCATGGACGGTTTCAAACTGGCTGACGCATTCAAAGTCGGCCACGTGGATTGATGCCGACATGGCGCAATCGTTGATCCAACACGCCATCGGCATGGCGACATCATTGATCATTCGCGAGTTGCGCGGGGTGCCTTCAGAATGCCCGAACTGCGGCTCGCCCCATCTCGAACCCGGCCACGGCGAAAATACTGAGGCACCGGGTATACTCTGGGAAYGACCACTCTGCTCCGATTGCGGATGGGCCGGTAGGCCCGTTCCAATCCTCGACCTCGAAGATGGGCAGCCCATCATCACACGCGAAGGCAAAGAAACCGACGAGTGCAGCATAATGACAGTACCGCTGCGCACGATTCTGAAGCCGAGAAATCCCACCATCGAGCCGCTGAAGACAGAAACCGGACCTCCGGAGCACGTCGTGTATTTTGCCTATGGGTCCAACATGTCGACCGCCCGGCTGCGCGAGCGCATGCCGAGCTGCAAGCCACTCGGCATCGCTACCTTGCCGGGTCATGCGCTCCGTTTTCATAAGCGCAGCACGGATAAGTCCGGGAAGTGCAACGCATTTTCCAGTGAAGGCGATAGGAGTGTGATCGGAGTCCTATTCAGCTTCGATCCTGCCGAGCGTACCAAACTGGACAAGGCCGAAGGCGTTGGCAGCGGCTACGAGCACGCGACGGTCACGGTCATTAATGAAAAAGGTCGCAGGCAAAAGGTCCTTACCTACTTCGCCACTCTTGACTATATTGACGACAGCCTCAAACCCTATGGTTGGTATAAGGATTTTGTGCTTGCAGGTGGCAGGGAACACGGTCTGCCGTCGGAGTATATTACTGAGTACATTCAGTCGGTTGAGGCGATCGAAGATCCGAACAAGAGCAGGGACTACAAGCAGCGGACCACGCTCGGAAGCCCCGGCCGTGAGACTGCGGTGTCGGAGTAGTCTGCGGACACGGTTTGCGTTTCTGGGGCGAGGAGCGGGGCCCATTGCTGACCGTCAGGTTTCAAGTCGCTTAGCGGATAGCTGCCATTCGGCAATCGACCTCATCTACGACGTTCGGGGCTCAGCGCACAGCTCCCGAAAGCTGCCGCTGATCCTGCATCATCATCGGAGTCTAAACGGCCCCAGTCCTTCCATCGCGGTTTCTTTGGTTGGTTCGATTGTTGCGCCGCCTTGGCCGTGCCAACGCGCAGCACATCCATCACGAAGTCCGGACCGCCCGCGAGCCCTCTATCGGCTCTGGTCAGTTGAGCCTCCGTGGAGTCCGCGCGCAGAGTAAGGCATCTTATGGCGGACGGAGATGCCATAAGATGCCTGGACTGACTCAGTTTTTTAGAGGCGATAGAGACTGCTAGCGCCGCCAACCGGCAACCTGGCAGTGCAGTCGGCCATCGGCAAACCCTGCGACCATCCTGCTGCCATGGCCTGCGCATCACGCAATGGATCGGATGCCTTGGCGCGCTCATTGCGAATACGGCACGTTTCCGGGTCTTGGGCGAAGAGGCCGCGCGCGAACATGCGGCCCTGCTCAGCCAGCTTTGTAGTTTTGGGTCCGCGAACCTCCGCGAAAAGCAGTAGGGCTTCTTCAATGCCACGGTCTGTCACGTCCAGGCACCGCGCTAGATGCCATGCGTCTTCCAGAGCCTGGCAGGCGCCTTGACCCGACGTTGGCAACGGCGCATGCGCTGCGTCCCCGACGAGTAGTACATTAGCCCGAACCCAAGTGTGAATCGGCTCCAAATCGTGCACGGCAATCAGCTGAATGGTGTGCGCCGGCGTGGCCTTGATGATGCTGGCAACAGGTTCGGGCCAGCTTCCAAACAAATCCAGAAGTTCTTTGTGCATATCCGCTGCGGGTGTCGCCTCAGATAGTGGTCGCGCTTGAGCCGCTGCCCAGTACACCAAATCTTTCCGCACGGCGACGCAGCCGAAACGGTCGCCAGAACCCCAATAGTCCTGAATCTCGATATTGTTCACCAACGGACCGTTACCTTGTGCAACACCGATCCAATTCACAAAACCCTGATAAATGGGTGTGTTGTCACCTGCGACGAACCTGCGGGCCACCGAGTCCATGCGGCCATCGGCGCCAATCAGGAGATCCGGACGGATACTCTGGCCGTTCTCGAACCACGCCACGGCCCTACCGCTAGCATCCAGGTCGATCGCTACCGCTCGATACCCAAATTCCACCTGGATACCAGCCCGTGCTGAGTGTTCCAGCAGTACGGCCTGCAGGTCTCGCCGCAAGATTGTATGGGTGGGATATCCCATGATTTGGTCCAGTAGCTTGATGTCTAGGCCACCCAAAGAATCGCCAGCTGCGTCTTTGCGGAACACTGACACGGGCCGGCCGCCCGCTGCCGCGATGTCCTCCAACAGCCCCAATTCTTGCAGCACAAAGCCAGCGTTGGGCCAGAGCGTCACGCCGGCTCCCATGGTCGCCGGCCCGGCCCGACGTTCATATACGCGGGGGGTGTGCCCTTGCTTATGCAAGGCAAGCGCCACGCTCWAACC
>NZ_JBFUKO010000377.1:0-5263 GCF_056400805.1 Aminobacter sp. P4_H6_2 | reverse complement strand
GGACCGATGCTGCCTTCAAAAGCCTGCGCGCCTGCCAGGAAGCTCAGTAATCGGAATCAGTTGCGGCACTCTAGCTGGGTGCGTTAGGCGATCGGGAGGTGATGATGCCTCGCCTTCCGAACGTCCTGTGAGCAGCTGTTTTGTGTCTGGCGCACGGGCACCGCAAGCCGGAGCCCTGGCGCGGAAACAGGCCCTTTGTCAGGCTCGACGGTCTGGAAAATCGTTCTAGTTGCACTCTGCGATCCGCGATCGGATCGAATAAATCAGGCATCCTTGCTCGATCTTTCAGTCGAGCGGGTCGCCGCGCCTCGTGTCGTCGGAATTCCTTCTTCGACAGYTACGTCGAGAAGGCCGCACTTGGGTTTCTTGATGACGCGACGAAATCCGACAAACCCTTCTTCATCAGCGTCAACTTCATGAAGGTGCACCAGCCGAACATGCCGGCGCCGGAGTTCGAGCATAAGTCGATGTCGAAATATGCCGACAGCATCGTCGAGCTGGATACGCGCATCGGCCGCATCATGGACAAGCTCCACGAGACCGGCTTGGACAAGAACACGCTTGTCTTCTACACCACCGACAATGGCGCCTGGCAGGACGTCTATCCCGACGCCGGCTACACGCCGTTCCGTGGCACCAAGGGCACGGTGCGCGAAGGCGGCAATCGCGTTCCCGCCATCGCCGTCTGGCCGAGCAAGATCAAGCCGCGCAGCAAGAACCACGATATCGTCGGCGGCCTTGATCTGATGGCGACATTTGCTTCGGTTGCAGGAGTCGCCTTGCCGACCAAGGACCGCGAGGGACAGCCGATTATCTTCGATAGCTACGACATGTCGCCAATCCTGAAAGGTACAGGCAAGTCGGAGCGTACCTTCTGGTTCTATTTCACCGAAAATGAGCTCACGCCTGGTGCTGCCCGCGTGGGCAATTACAAGGCCATATTCAATCTGCGCGGGGACAACGGTGCAGACACCGGAGGATTGGCAGTTGATACCAATCTCGGTTGGAAGGGGGCGTCGAAGTATGTCGCGACTGTCCCACAGGTCTTCGACCTCTGGCAGGATCCACAGGAGCGCTACGACATCTTCATGAACAACTACACGGAGCGTACCTGGACGATGGTAACGATCAGTGCCGCGATAAAGGATCTGATGGCGGCCTACGTGAAGTACCCGCCATGCAAGCTACAAAGCCAGTCCTATACCGGCCCGATCGAGCTGTCGAAGTATCAGCAATTCCAATGGGTCCGTGATCAGCTTGCCAAAGACGGCGTTGAATTGCCGATGCCGACCGGCAATTGAAACGGCTGCAAAAGGAGCGGCAAGGTGCCGCCCTTTTTCCTGGGCCATTTTAAGAAAACCGTATTCAGCTCGCCTGCGCCAACGCCACCGCGTCCGGCCCCGCCGGAAAGCGGAGCTGTCCTGATGCGTCGTTCGCGGCCTGCCACACGGCTTCGGCGACGTCGGTTTCCTTCGTCACCAGCGCGGGCGTCGCGAACCCGGCAAAGATCGGCCCCGCGAACGCGGCATAGGCCTCGGGAATAAGATCCTCGACGCGCAGCTCGGTGTTGTGGGCAAAGCGCGTGCTCGGTGCATAGCCGGGCTCGACAATCTTCACCCTGACATCGAACGCGCCAAGCTCATGGGCCAGCGACCCGGTAAAGCCCTCGATCGCCATCTTGCTTGCGGTATAGGCAGCGGCCAGCGGCATCGGCGCCAGCGTCACACTTGAAGTGACATTGACGACCACGCCCGACCGCCGCACGCGAAACTCAGCGATCACTGCCTGGGTCATCGCCATCACGCCGAAGGTGTTGGTTTCAAACAGCTTGCGCACATGCACCATCGGCATCGCCTCGAAGGCGCCGACGAGGCCGATTCCCGCATTGTTGACGAGCACGTCGATCGGGCCGCTGGCGTCGAGCGTTGCTGCAATACTCTCGTCATCGGTCACATCGAGCGGCAGAACGCGCATCCGCTCCGTGCGCGGCAGGATGCCTACGCGCGGATTGCGCATGGTGGCAACGACATTCCAGCCCAAGGCATGGAAGTGGCGGGCGGTCTCCAGGCCATAACCTGACGAGCAGCCGGTAATCAGCACGGTTTTCATGGACTTTTTCCTGATTGATGTTGACGCCACGAAAATACCGTCCAAAATCCGGACTATCATCAATCTCCAGTCCTATATTCATTGGCAATAGTCCTGATATGATCGACCCCCTCGCCCAGGTCATCGAACTGCTCCAGCCCCGTACCTTGTTCTCGAAGGGGATCAGCGGCGCCGGGCGCTGGGGCGTCCGCTACTCCGAATTCGGCCAGCCTGGTTTCTGCGCCGTGCTCGAAGGCAGCTGCCGCCTCGCAGTCGACGGCGAGGCACCGGTCACGCTCGAACAGGGCGACTTCGTGCTTTTGCCGGCCACCCCTGCCTTCACCATGTCCGGTTTCGAGCCTGTGGCGCCAAGGCGTATCGACCCCAAAACGACGCCTGCACCGACGGAGGAGGTTCGCCACGGCCGGCAGGATGGCCCGGCCGATGTCCGCCTGCTCGGCGGCTACTTCGTCTTCGGTTCTCCCGATGCTGCGCTACTGGTGTCGCTGCTGCCAGCGATGGTCCATATCAGCGGTGTCGAGCGGCTTTCGACGCTGGTGCGGCTCATCGGCGAGGAAGCTGGCCAGCACAATGCAGGCCGCGACCTCGTGCTCGGCCGCCTCGTCGAGGTCCTGCTGATCGAGGCGCTGAGGGCAAGCCGGGCAAAGGGCTCGCCGCCCGGCTTGCTCAGCGGGCTGGCCGACGCCAGGGTTTCAGGGGCGATGCGGCAGATGCACGGCGATCCGCAGCGGCCGTGGACGGTAGCCGAACTCGCCGGCGAGGCCGGCCTGTCCCGCTCGGCCTTTTTCGACCGCTTCACGCGCACCGTCGGGCTCAGGCCGATGGAATATCTGCTCGCCTGGCGCATGGCGCTCGCCAAGAAACTTCTCGGCGACAAGGGGATAGCGCTGGACGAAGTCGCCCGCCAGGTCGGCTACGGCTCAGCCAGCACCTTCAGCACCGCCTTCAGCCGCCATGTCGGGCAATCGCCGGGCCGCTACGCCCGCAGCGACCGGCACGGCTGAGAGGCTTGCAACAATGGCAAGACGCCGTGCTCTTTAATGCGGGAAATCCAGCCCCATTTCGCGGTAGCGTTCGGGGTCGTCGCCCCAGTTCTCGCGCACCTTCACAAACAGGAACAGGTGCACCTTCTGTTCTAGAATGCTGCCGATTTCCATGCGCGAGGCCTGGCCGATGGCACGGATCGTTTCGCCCTTGTGGCCGAGCACGATCTTCTTCTGGCTGTCGCGTTCGACATAGATGACCTGCTGGATGCGCACCGAGCCGTTGGGCATCTCTTCCCACTTCTCGGTTTCGACATGCGACGAGTAGGGCAGTTCCTGGTGCAGCCTGAGATACAGCTTCTCGCGGGTGATCTCGGCTGCCAGCTGGCGCATCGGCAGATCGGAGATCTGATCCTCGGGGTAGTACCAGGGACCTTCGGGCAAGCGCTTGGCCAGGAAGTCGAGCAGGTCCTTGCAGCCAGAGCCGGTCAGCGCCGACACCATGAAAGTGCGTTCGAAATCGACGGCCTCGTTGGCGGTCGCAGTCAGCTTCAGCAGCTTTTCGGGATCGACCCGGTCGACCTTGTTCAGGATCAGGATCTTGGGCTGGCGCACGTCCTTGAGCCGTTCGAGGATGGCGGCGGCATCACCCTTGATGCCGCGCTCGGCATCGATCAGCACCAAGATTAGGTCGGCGTCCTTGGCCCCGCCCCAGGCGGTGGTCACCATCGCCGTATCGAGACGCCGCTTCGGCTTGAAGATGCCGGGCGTGTCGATGAAAACGATCTGGGCGTTGTCGTGGGTGGCGATGCCGCGCACGATGGCGCGGGTCGTCTGCACCTTGTGGGTGACGATCGACACCTTGGCGCCGACAAGCTTGTTGACCAGCGTCGACTTGCCGGCGTTCGGCGCGCCGATCAGCGCGACAAAGCCCGAACGGGTGGCACCCGTTTCAGGCGTAGCGGTTTCAGGGGCATCGGTCACGATGCGGTCTCCTCATGCTTCCATACGCCCTCACGCACCAAAAGGGCGGCGGCGGCATTCTGCTCGGCCTCGCGCTTGGAGCGACCGGTGCCGGTGGCGGGCAAAAATTTGCCGACCCGCACGCTCACCGAAAAGACGGGGTCGTGGTCAGGGCCGGTACGGCTTTCGATCTTGTAGGCAGGCACTGCTGTCGACGCCTGATGCGCCCATTCCTGCAATTCGGTCTTGGGGTCGCGGCGTGCCGCACCCGCAGCCTCGGCGCGCGGCTTCCAGTATTTATGGATGAAACGCTTGGCCGCATCCAGCCCGCCGTCGAGATAAATGACAGCGATCAGCGATTCCAGCGCGTCTGCGCGCAGATTGACGCGCTTGCGATCGGCAAGATTGCGCACTTCCGAGCCCGCGCGGATCAGATCGGCGAGCCCGATCTCGTCGGCGATCTGGGCCAGCGCCTCAGCATTGACGAGCGCGTTGAGCCGGACCGAAAGCTCGCCTTCGGGCGCTTCGGGAAAATCGGCAAGCAACATGTCGGCGACAGCAAGCCCGAGCACCCGGTCGCCCAGGAACTCGAAACGCTCATAGTCGACGCCTGCATTTGCGCTGCGCGCGCTGCCATGCGTCAGCGCCCGTTGCAGGCGCTGATGGTCGCGGAAGATATGGCCGGTACGAAGTTGCAACGCATCGGCGAGTTCCGTGGCGGTGAGCCGTTTGCCTGCCATGCCTATCGGACGAAGTTGAACAGGCGCGAGCCGCGCATCTCGGTCGGCCACTTCCAGATTTCCAGCGGGCTTGCGCCATCGGCGATCGAGAAGAAGATGATGTTGGCGCGGCCGACAAGGTTCTCGGCCGGCACGAAACCGACGTTAAAGCGGCTGTCGGTCGAGTTGTCGCGGTTGTCGCCCATCATGAAGAAATGGCCTTCGGGCACGAGGAACTCACGCGTGTTGTCGCCGATCGAATCCGGCGTCAGGTCCAGCGTGTCATAGGAAACGCCGTTCGGCAGGGTCTCGCGATAGACGTCGACCGGACGGTTGACCTCGGTGATATCGGGATTGTCGATCTGGCCTACCTTTTCGCGCGGCACTGCGGTGCCGTTGATATAGAGCTGGCCGTCCTTCATCTGGATGCGGTCGCCGGGCAGGCCGACGACGCGCTTGATGTAGTCGAGCGAAGGATTGGGCGGGAAC
>NZ_JBFUKO010000376.1:0-5296 GCF_056400805.1 Aminobacter sp. P4_H6_2 | reverse complement strand
CATTTGTAGAACATCGGCACGCTTGCGGTCGATCAACCCATTCATCGAACCAAATCGCGCCAGCCCCGGCGCCACGGGAGAGCCTTGCCTTGCGGAAGCCGGAGACCATCGAGCGTATGTATCTCGACTTCGACGGCTTCTTTGCCAGCGTCGAGCAGCAGGCAGACAAGCGCCTGCGGGGCCGGCCTGTTGGTGTTGTCCCATTTGAAGGCACCGACCGAACATGCGTCATTGCCTGCTCACGGGAGGCAAAGGCGTTTGGCGTCAAGAATGTGATGCCGGTCGCCGAGGCCCGCGAGCTTTGCCCTGACATCGTGCTGGTGCCTCAGAAGCCCGATCTCTACCGCCGCGCGCACAACGCGCTCTTGTCGGAAATCCAGTCCGTCATTCCGATTGATGCCGTGAAGTCGATCGACGAACTGACATGCCGCCTGGGTCAAGATAACCGGCGCCATCCGGAGGACTTGGCAGCACGGCTCAAATCGACGCTGGCGACGAACGTCGGCCCCGTCATCACCTCGTCTGTCGGCTTCGCCGCGAATCGCCAGCTTTCCAAGATGGCTTGCAAGGAAGGCAAGAAAGCCGGCGCCACCTATGGCAACGGCGTCATGATCTGGCGACCGGAAGATTTGCCCGCGCCGCTAATGAAGCTGAAGCTTTCGGACATTCCAGGCGTCGGCGAGAACATGGAGCGGCGCCTGGTGCGCTCGGGCATCTACACCACGGAAGATTTATACCGCCTAGAGCCCAAGCACATGCGCAAGCTGTGGAACAACGTCACCGGCGAACGCCTTTGGTATGCGCTGCATGGCTATGACGTGCAGGCGCCGCTGTCGTCGCGCGGCATGTTCGGACACGGGCGCGTTCTGCCACCTGAGAGCCGGTCGCTCGCCGGGGCGTTCGAAATCTGCCGCCTATTGCTGACCAAGGCGGCGCGGCGCCTACGCCGCGAGGACTTCTACTGCAGCGGCTTGTGGCTTTGGCTGTCAGTGCGCGAGGCCAACTGGCAAGGCAAGATGAAGCTACCCATCGTCCATGACGATCAGGCCGTTCTTGCCGCCCTGGACGATCTGTGGCGACGCGTTCGCGCAGCGTATCCGCGCGGCGTGACAGTCTTCCGGGTCGGCGTGACGCTCTATGATCTTAGCCGAGCCGGCGAGCGCCAACTTGATTTCCTGCTCAACGATGATCGCACGCGCCAGAAGTGGGAGCGTGTCTCCAGTGCGGTCGACAGCTTGAATACCCGCTATGGCAAGACCGTCACATCGCTTGGCATGTGGAAGCCTCCAGCTGGCGGCCATGTCGGCGGCAAAATCTCTTACACACGCATCCCATCGGCGGAGGATTTCTGGTGAGCAGCTGGCAGCAAAACATACRGGTCCGAGACATCGACCCTGATCAAAAGCTTGAGATCACGTGCAAGAGCTGCGGGCACGTCCATTACCTCACCAGAGCGATGATTTGCGCGTCACCGGAGCGCGAGTTCGAATACCTCGATGAGGTCGAGCGCAACGAGATCTGCAAGGCGCGCGGTTGCCGTGGCGCCGTCCGCCTGGCCATGCCGCGCAAGGGCGACACCAGTGGGTTTGTCGGCGGGCTTGCCTGAAACATGATTCCGACTGATATTTTGTCCCCGCAGGAGCTCAACAGCTTCCCGCAGGCCGGCGCAACTTTGGATGACTCAGCCGGGAAGCGCCGGCCCAGCCTACTCCATGGATCGTATTGCCTCCCTTGCGCGTTAATGCGGGTCGATTTCTTCTGGGAGGAATTGCCATGATGAGCCACCCTGACGAACAAATGGAAAGGTTCCGCCAAATCGCTCAGGACGCGACTTACACCCCTTTCGAACTCGCAGAAAAGTATGGCTTGTCCGACGGTCAGGCCCGCACACTCATCACGTTACACGGTCCGTCTCGTGAAAAACTGGACAAGATAATCGCTTCGCAGCCGTTCCCATAATACATGGGCCAATTCGTCCCGCCCTGCATCCCGACGCTGGTCGACAAGCCGCCCGAAGGCGATTGGACGCATGAGATCAAGTACGACGGCTACCGGACACAGATCCACCTAGCCGGCGGGCATGCTGTCGCCTTCACCCGAAATGGGCACGACTGGTCGATGAAATATGCGTCGGTGCTGGCCGCCGTGCGAGGCCTCGTCAAACGCGACGCCATCCTAGATGGTGAGATGGTCGTGCAGGACGAGACCGGCCGATCTGACTTCAAGCGGCTTGCCAGCGCGATCACGTGGGAAAGCGCTAGCCTGGTGTTCTATGCGTTCGACCTTCTGGAGCTGGACGGCAAGGACTTGCGCAGGCAGCGCTGCGACGAGCGCCGCGCCCAACTCCACGAGCTGGTCGGCGATCCCCGGCCGGATTCGGCGATCCAGTTCAGCCAGGCGTTCGAAGGTTCCGGCGCCGCGTTCTTTGTCGCCGTCGAAAAGATGGACCTCGAAGGCATCGTGTCCAAACGAAAGGCCAGCATCTATCGCGGCGGCTACAGCAAGGACTGGCTGAAAACAAAGGCCTACATCACGCGCGAATACGTCGTCATCGGCTACGAACACAAGCGCGGCGGCGCGCCCTCCCTATTGCTTGCAGACACGGCCGACGGCGAGCTTCGCTATGTGGGCCGAGCCATTCCATCAATCGGCGGCAAGCAACGAAGCGAACTTTGGGAGGCGTTGGACTATCTGGGCGATGCCAAGTTCGCGGTCTCAATCGGAGACGGCAACAAAGGTGCGTTGCCGGTGCAGCCTGTTTTGCGCGTCATGGCCAAGCACCTGAGAGGCGAGGACAAGCTACGCCACGCGACCGTGACCGAGATCTTGGTGCCGTGATCGCAGAAACGGCCTGCCCTGCCAGGTTCGGCAGGCCGTTCCGGCACAACTCTGGTTGCATCATCATCACTGTGCGCTGATAGGTTGCCACGGTTGCCAGGGAACTTAAAGGCCTGCCAGCCCGCCAGCCGACAGGCCCCATTTTGAAGCGTGTCGGAGGGAATAGAAGAACACGCCTCACGGACAGCAAAGACCCCATTGCGGCATGATGGTCTTGCCCAGACGGGCGCAGCTGAAAGGTTAAGACCACGCCCAATCTGCTCCGCACACGGAAACGCCGGTCGTTCAAATCAGGTTCCCAAAAACACAGAAAAAGCCCCGCCACCTTTCGGCAGCGGGGCGATCAAATTGCCGGCGTAGGGCGTCTGCATTGGGGTGGGAAACAGCCCGGGCAGCTTTCGGAAATGAGATCGGCAAAGGGGACCTCTCCCAATAGTCGCGTAGGCAAAGAAATGAAAAAGAGACATGAGCGGTATCCTGCAGGACAGGATACCGCCATTCACGAGGCCTGATGGCTAGTGCGCCGCACTAATGATCATACTGCTTTATTGCCTATCAGATTGTTGGCGACCTGTCGTTGGCAGACTCACGGGACCGAAGGAGCGCCAGCCCTAACGGCACCAGCACCGCCATAAACGTTGAGTAACAGATCACGGGCCACGCTGTGTCTCCGTGTAGCAGCGTCACCGCAAATGTCCCGAGGATGCTGACCATCAAACTTTGGATACAGAAGTAGAGCGCAACCGCCGATCCGGCGATGTCGTCGAACTGCGCCAAAGCGCCGTTGGCGGTTACGGATACTGTGAAGACGATTCCGACCGCCATAACCCACATCGGTACGATAAAGGTGAGGAAAGACGGCGACCCGAAGAGTTCGCCGATCCCCAGCAAGACTGCGCCGCAAGCGAGCAGGGCCATCCCGCGCGAGACACATCCCGCGACACCCCATCTGGCGACAAAGGACTTCGCAAAACGGGTTGTCACGATCATGACGAGCGCGACGGTCGCGAAGGCAAAGCTGAATCCGATCTCGGAATAGCCAGCTTGACCTATGAGCACGCGGGGGGCGGTCGAGAAGAACACAAAGAAGGTGCCCATGCCGGCGCTAAAGCCAATCGTATAGACCCAAAAGGCCAGGCTCGCGAAAACCGGCAAAACGGATCGGCGCGTCTTCGCTTGATCTATAGGACGGGTTTCGTGCCACCTGAACCTGGCATTCAGCAGTGCAAGCAATGCCAGTGCAGACAGTGTAACGAATATCGCCCGCCATCCCAAGAACTCACCAATCAACGCTCCGGCGATAGGGCCGAGCGCAGGTACGAACGCCAGCATCGAACTGAAAAGGCCGTAGATGACAACACCTTCGGGACGATTGGCATAAACGTCGCGAACCGTCGCGAAGGTCGCCACCAGCATTGCCGACGCGCCAACTGCTTGAAGCAGACGGAAAGCGACAAAGGCTAATGCAGTTGAAGACCCAGCAGCTCCCAGAGATGCAATGACGAAAGCCGTTGCGCCCGCAAGCAGGACTGGCCGTCGCCCGATGCGATCTGAGAGCGGGCCAAAGATCACCTGRCCCACCCCGAGCATCACCATGTAGAGGCTCAAGGTGAGTTGGATCATGGAGGGCGTCGTGTTCAGGATGCCAGGCATCGCTGGAACGACGGGGAGGTAAATATCCATCGCCAGTGAAGCGAGAATGTCGAAGGGAGCCATCAGCAGCAGGGCTGCAGGCAGCGTATAGGCCCACGCGGGGCGTGTGGTGGTCATGATAAATCAACCGCTCGATTAAGGAATTCCGGGCGGCGTCTGCTCGTCAGCAATCAGATGGGCTTGGTCTTACAGAGCGCCGCAACAACAATACTGGTTGTTGCAGCTTACTTGTCTGCTGACTTGGAACTTTCCATCTGATGACTCCACAATTCCGAATTTGGATAGCTGCTCACTATCTGATTATATGTTGCTCCGCAAGGCGACAGGGTTGAGGCCTATCGCACCGAGGCTTCAGCGTACGCCCCGTTCAAGCGGTTCCAAGGTGGCCATGCCGCAAAAGAAGATATCCCGTCATAGCGCTGGATCGGGTCCCATCGCCATCGCCGTCAAGGAGTGTTTCCGACAGGGTGGAAACCGTACTGGCGTGATCTGACAGAGACCGCTTTCAGGATTTCGTATTTCGACAGCTAATGGCTGACTTGGGGTCGTTTACCGACTGGCGGCTTTCAATTGCACTCAAGCTGAAGCACTTTAGCCGGGTCGCGCTCGCGGCCAACTTCCTCGCTCGATCAAGGCGGCGACCGACCTGTGAGCCAAGTATAGACGCCAAGCAGCCATCCGGCGCTCCCAACGACACCTAAGCCGATCTTGAGAAGGTAACGCCCAGCGGTGCCGGCACCCTGTGCCTGCGTTCGCAGGTTAACCACGTCGTCGGTCACGGCCTGCATGCTTGTCTGGCTGTGCT
>NZ_JBFUKO010000375.1:0-5303 GCF_056400805.1 Aminobacter sp. P4_H6_2 | reverse complement strand
GCTCCGGCATCTTCAAGGACCAGCAATCCGATGCCAGGATCCGCAGCTGCTTCTTTGGCGGCGAAATTCTGAGGTGGCAGCTCGCCGTGCCCGACTTCGGGGTCGTCGATGGACCATTCCAGATCACCGCGCTGGAATATACCGGCAACCACGATGGCGAGGTGACCTTCGAGGTGGCGCTCGAATCCGCTGGCGTCGTCGGCTTCACGGTGACGCCATGACGGCGAACAGGCGGCGCGGCGAGATTGCCGCCGAACTGGATGGCAAGAGCCACCGGCTGTGCCTGACTTTGGGGGCACTGGCCGAGCTTGAAGCGAGCTATGTCGCAGCCGACCTTGCGGCACTGGTGGAGCGGTTTTCGAGTGGGCGCCTGTCGGCGACCGACATGATCCGTGTCATTGGCGCTGGTTTGCGCGGCGCTGGATATGAGCTCTCCGACGACGATGTCGGTTGCATGCGCACGGAGGGCGGCGTGACAGGTTTTGCCACGATTGTCGCCGACCTGTTGACCACGACCTTCGGTGCAACGCCGAAGGCAGAGGACGGCCAAAACCCTTAGTCGCCGCAGCAGGTGCTGGCGCGGAATTCCCCTGGGACAGCGTGATGGCCATGGGATTCGGCCTGTTGCGGCTATCGCCGAGGGACTTTTGGGCAATGACGCCGCGCGAGCTGGAGCGCGCGATGAGCGTGCTCGGCGTGGCCCGAACCGGAGCGCCCGGCAAGGAGAACCTCGTTGAGCTGATGAAAATGTTTCCCGACCGGACGGAGAACCAATTTGGCTAATGGTGTGATCGTCAAGATCGAAGCAGACGACAGCTCGTTTGTCTCGACGCTGAAGTCGCTGGAAAAGCGGGCCGATAGTTTCGGCGCCCATCTTACAAGCGCGCTGAAATTGGCGACCGTAGGCGGACGCGAACTCGAGGACGTGCTGAGAGGCCTGGGCATGAACATCGCCGGCATGGCGCTAGGGCAAGGGCTCAAGCCGCTTCAGTCGCTGGGCGGATCACTCTTCCAGGGCTTGATGCAGGGCCTGCAGAAAGCGCTTCCTTTCGCCAAGGGTGGGGTGACGGGCGGCGTGGTGCCGTTCGCGTCCGGCGGCGTCGTGTCATCGCCAACCTATTTTCCGAACGGCAAGAACCTCGGCCTGATGGGCGAGGCCGGTGCCGAGGCGATCCTGCCCTTGCGCCGTGGCGCTGACGGTGCCTTGGGCGTTGCGGCTCCCGGCGGCGGTGGCGCCGTCAATGTGGTGTTCAACGTGACCGCACAGGACGCAGCGTCATTCCGCAAATCCGAAGCGCAGATCACTGGCATGCTGGCGCGCGCCGTGTCGCGCGGCACGCGAACATTTTGAGGAGGACTTGTGTCGGGGCTGGCCAATTTCCATGACGAGGTCTTTCCGCTCGCCGTGTCCTTCGGCGCGACGGGCGGGCCGGAGCGGCGCAACGAAATCGTTTCGCTGACCTCGGGACGGGAGAAACGCAACCTGCGCTTTTCCCAGTCCCGCCATTACTATGAGGCCGGAACCGGCGTGAAGTCGCTCGACGATCTTCACGATGTCCTGGCGTTCTTCGAAGCACGGCGCGGCTCGCTGCACGCATTCAGGTTCCGCGATCCGTTCGACATGAAGTCATGCCGGCCGAGCCAAGCTCCCGACATGCTGGATCAGACATTGGGGACGGGCGATGGCATTAAAGCGCGGTTCGCCCTGGTGAAATCTTATGGTTCCGGCACGGACGCTTACCAGCGCCTGATTTCCAAACCGGTTGCGGGGAGTCTCAGGATCGCCATTGCCGGCGCAGCGCAGCCTGCGTCGGCGTTCTCATTCGATGGCGCTACCGGCGAGGTGGTTTTCGCAGCTGGTTCGATCCCGGCAATGGGCTTGGGGGTGACGGCGGGTTTTGAATTCCATGTGCCGGTGCGCTTCGATGTCGAACGCCTGTCCCTGAGCCTCACGGCCTTCAAGGCCGGGCAGATCCCGTCGATTCCCCTCGTGGAGGTGCTGCTGTGACGATGTCTTCGGCACTGACGAACCATCTCGGACGTCCCGTAACCAGCGTGTGCCATTGCTGGCGGCTGACGCGCGCCGATGGCGTGGTGAGCGGTTTTAGCGACCACGATCGCCCGCTGGCGCTTGATGGCACGACATTTGAGCCGGAAACGGGCCTCGCCGCCAGCGAGGCGCGCAGTTCGCTCGGCCTCGCGGTCGATACCGTCGACGTCGAAGGCGCATTGTCGTCCGAACGCATCCGCGATGTGGATATCGCTGCCGGGCTCTATGACAATGCCAAGGTCGAAACCTTTCTGGTCAACTGGATGTCACCTGGGCAGTTTGCCCTGTTGCGGACCGCGACCATTGGCAAGATCACGCGCAGCGACCAGCGTTTTGTGGCCGAGCTGGAAAGTGCCACGCATGCGCTCGACCAGCCGAGGGGGCGCGTCGTCAATCGCGCTTGCGACGCCGAGCTTGGCGATGCCAGGTGCGGCGTGATGCTGAACCAGCCGCAGTTCTCGGGCAGCGGAACCGTCACGGCCCATGCCGAGCCCGACCTGCTGACCGTGTCGGGGCTCGGCGGCTTCACGTCGGGATGGTTTACGCATGGCACGCTGACCTGGACCGCCGGAGCAAGGAGCGGTCGCAGCGAACGCATCGTCGCCCATCGCCGGGAGGCATCCGGCGTGACACTCATCATTGGCCCGCGCGCGGGGGCAACGGTCATGGCAGGTGATACGTTTTCCGTCCGCGCCGGATGCGACAAGACATTTGCAACCTGCAAGGCGAAGTTCGCCAACGCCCTTAATTTTCGTGGCTTTCCGCACCTTCCGGGCAACGACGCCGGTTATTCCTATGTCACGGAAGGCGGCGTCTTTGACGGCCGGCCGATCGTGCCATGAGTGAAGGAGATATTGCGGCGTCCGTAGTGGCGGAGGCGTGGGAGTGGGTCGGGACGCCTTACCGTCACCAGGGCAGCCGCAAGGGCGTGGCCTGCGATTGCCTTGGATTGATGCTTGGGGTCTGGCGCGAGATCTACGGCCATGAGCTGGAGCATCCGGGGCCTTACGCGCCTGACTGGGCCGAAGCCACGGAGCAGGAACGGCTGCTCGATGGACTGCGAAAACACTTGCTGGAGAAACCCGTTGTAGCAATGGCCGCCGGCGACCTCATCGTGTTTCGCTGGCGCCCGCATCTGCCGGCGAAACACGCCGCGATCCTGATCGAGCCGGACTGTTTCGTGCATGCCTATCAGGATCACGGCGTGACGCTGACCCGGCTCGTGCCGCAATGGCGGCGGCGCATCGCCACTGCCTTTGCCTTTCCCAATCCGAAGCATAACTGATTCCGGAGGCCGTTGATGGCGACCATTCTGCTGCAGGCTGCCGGGGCATTTCTCGGCGGCATGCTTGGCCCTATCGGCAGCACGATCGGGACCGCCGCCGGTGCGCTGGCCGGCTACGCCATCGACCGGGCGCTGATCAACGGCACAAGAAGGATCGAGGGACCACGGCTTACGGGCGCGCGGCCTTTCACTGCCGAAGAGGGTGCGTCGCTGCCAAGGATCTACGGCACGGCACGCGTTGGCGGGACGTTGATCTGGGCGACGCGCTTCAAGGAAACGCGCTCGACCCGGCGGCAGGGCAAGCTTGGCCCGAAAGTGACCGAATATGCCTATTATGGAAATGCCGCCTTTGCGCTGAGCGAAGGTGAGATCGCCGGCATAAGGCGCGTCTGGGCGGACGGGCGCGAGATCGATCGCGAGACGATCGAACTGCGCATCCATCGCGGCACCGAGGGCCAGGCCGTCGATCCGTTGATTGCGGCCAAACAGGGTGTCGGCAATGCGCCGGCCTATCGCGGCGTTGCCTATGCGGTGGTCGAAAACCTCGATATTGGCGAGTACGGCAACCGCATCCCACAGATGCAGTTCGAGGTGATCCGGCCAATCGGCGACCTGCGAAAGCGTGTCCGCGCTGTCACCCTGATCCCCGGCGCGACCGAGTACGGGCTATCAACGAGCCTGGTCACGCGGCAGAAGCGCCCCGGCGACACCGAGGCGCTCAATCGTCACGTGCTCTACGCCGGTACCGACATCGCAGCATCGCTCGACGAGTTGCAGATGATCTGCCCGAATCTCGAGAACGTCGCGCTTGTGGTGACCTGGTTCGGCAACGATCTGAGGGCCGGCCAATGCCGGCTGAGGCCGGCGGTGACCAACGCCTCGACCTCGGGCCTGTCGGCCGCCTGGCGCGTGTCAGGCATAACCCGGCCGAATGCCATGCTGGTTTCGACACATGATGGTGGCCCCGCCTATGGCGGCACGCCGTCCGACAAGAGCGTCAAGGAGGCGATTGCCGAGATCAAGGCGCGTGGCCTGAAGGTGACGCTCTATCCATTCATCATGATGGATATTCCGGCGGCAAACAGCCTGCCCGATCCCTATGGCAATGCCAGCCAGGCGAGCTATCCTTGGCGCGGGCGCATAACCTGCATGCCAGCGCCGGCGCTTGCCGGTACGACCGACCGCACGGTCGCGGCGCGAAACCAGGTCGACGCCTTCTGCGGTTCGGCACTGCGGAACCAGTTCGCCGCCGTCGGAGACAGCATCAGTTTTGCGGGCAGCGCAGACGACTGGGGCTATCGGCGCTTCGTCTTGCACTATGCGCATTTGGCGGCGGCCGCCGGTGGTGTCGATGCCTTCCTGGTCGGTACCGAACTGCGCGGCCTGACCACCTTGCGTGATGCTGGCAATGCGTTCCCGTTCGTCGAGACGCTTTGCACTTTGGTGGCTGATGTTCGCGCGGTGCTTGGTCCTGTCTGCCGTATCACCTATGGCGCCGATTGGAGCGAGTATTTCGGCTACCAGCCGGGCGATGGCAGCGGAGATGCCTATTTCCATCTTGATGCGCTTTGGGCGCACCCGGCGATCGATGCCATCGGCATCGACAATTACATGCCCCTGTCGGACTGGCGCGATGCGGACTATGCGGGCGGCAACCCGGACGGATTTGCTTCGCCCTATGATCCCAGAGGCCTCGGCGCCGCAGTCGCCGGTGGCGAAGGCTTTGACTGGTATTATGCCAGCGTCGCGGCACGGCTGGCACGGTCGAGAAGTCCGATCACCGACGGCGCCTATGGCAAGCCCTGGGTGTTTCGCTACAAGGATCTTGTCGGCTGGTGGGCCAATCAGCACTACAACCGGGCCGCCGGCGTGGAGGCGGCGTCGCCCACTCCATGGGTGCCGCGCAGCAAGCCGATCTGGTTCACAGAGCTCGGATGCCCTGCAGTCGACAAGGG
This sequence comes from Aminobacter sp. P4_H6_2, assembly GCF_056400805.1. Lineage (NCBI taxonomy): Bacteria > Pseudomonadati > Pseudomonadota > Alphaproteobacteria > Hyphomicrobiales > Phyllobacteriaceae > Aminobacter > Aminobacter sp. P4_H6_2. Next base: position 13 of record NZ_JBFUKO010000375.1, on the reverse strand, counting down.
GCCCAACCAACCC
>NZ_JBFUKO010000374.1:0-5309 GCF_056400805.1 Aminobacter sp. P4_H6_2 | reverse complement strand
TTGTGAGACAGCACGAAGCCAAGTGGGTCGTCGCCCTCATATCGCGCGAAGACCGGCTCGACCTCCGCAAAACGGCAAGCTGCAAGCCGGTTGCGACCATCCAGCACCTGCCCATCGAGCAGCATGATCGGCACGCGCTGGCCATAGGTCACAATGTCGTCGGCCAGCTCCCGAATTTCCTGCTCGGTTAGCATCGGAAACAAGTTAGCCAGCGGATGGATGGGAAGATCGTTCATGCCGTCCCCCTTTGACAAAAGGCCAGCATCGAATAGGTGTTCAGGCTACGGGGGGAAGTATGCAAGAAATCGCAAATACGATCTTTCAGGTTTTTGCCGAGCGCGCAAAGGTCTTCGAAGGAAAAAGTGCCGTAGCAGAGGCACAAAAGGCTGCGGGCGAACAAGCCGTTCTGTACCAGCAATTGTTCCAACTGGCTCGTGATATCCGATACCTCGACGAGGCGGGGGCATCGCAGCCGTTCGACAATAAGCACCTTTTCGATGCTATGGCCGCCTGGTGTGCGGGTGTTCTCCAGCGACAAGGCCCGGGCATCTTCGACGGTCCAGACGCCGCCAAGTTCGTGCGTTCGCCCTTGCCCATGTTTGACCAGGATCGTATCGATACTTTGAAGCAGGTCTCGCGCGAGCCTATGCCTGAGGCGAAAGCGCGGTTCATCCGAAATCTTGTCGTTGTCGCCCCTCTGGTTGAGCGTCGGCCGAATGTTCCCCAGCCGAATTTCGATGAAACAGCGCCGCGCGCCCGAATGGACCTTATGCTTGCCCTCTCGGACTATGCCGCAGCAAAGAATGTCGCTGAATTCCAGCCGACGATTGCAGGCCGCGTCAATGAAAAAGTGGCGGTACAACAAGCACTTCTCGACAGGCTCGAGAGTTCGCGCAAGAAACTTGCAGAAAAGCTTGTGGCCGACAAAAACACGCATGGAGAGATGCTGGACGAGCTCGACGAGAAAATCATCGGCGAACAAGACAGGATGAAGGAGCTGCAGGGTCAGCTCACAAGCTTCGAAAAGTCCATTCGTCAGGAATTGCAGCTCGATCGCGCCCGCGAAACCTGGTCGAAGCGATACAGCGAGGCCCGTAGGTCCTTCAAAAACACGGTCTGGCTTCTGATTGCGATGGTAGCTATCCCATTCATTGCCGCTTTTGGTCTCGGGCCGGCCGTCGTCCGTTTCGTCAACAATTTCGACATTGTAGTACTGCTTGGGGCTGGCGGCACCGGAGCAGTATTCGCGCACTTCCTGACCCGGCTCGTCATAATCTCCGTGCCGGTTTTCGCCTACCTCTGGGCGCTGCGGGTGGTAATTCGCTACTTCACGCGATCTATGATGCTGAAAGATGACGCGCGCATGCGAGAGACCATGCTCGACACCTATTTTACTTTGACCGAAGCAGGACGCGCCGACGCTGACAGCAGGCCGATCATTCTCAATGCGCTCTTCCGCCCCGCCCCAGGGCACGGAACGGAAGGAACCGAGCCGCCGGAGGTTGCGGCCTATTTGGAATCCCTGGCCAGGATGACTAGACCGGCCTGACACGAGGTTTATCATGCCGCTTCGACCTTCGCCTTGATGGCAATGATGATGGTTTCGAGTTCGGTGAGTTCCTTCAGCGCCTTGCGCTTTTCGGCTGGGGTGAACTTGCCGTCGGTCAGGCTTTCGTAGATCGCGCCGCGCACCTCGAAGGCCTCGCGGTCGAGCCGCGCCAGGTCGGCAAGCGTCACGCAGCTGGCGTCCTTGCTCGTTTCCATCGCAGCGAGCGAGAAGCCCAGCAGCGCGGCATAGGTCGAAAGAACCGGTGGTTCGCTGCCTGCGTCGACATGGGCCTTGTCGATATCGAAGGCGACATCGAGCCCCGCATGGCGCTGATCCTCATGGGTCGCGGAATACAGCGACATCATCGTTGCGTTTACGCGCGTGATGCCGGAGGCGATCTTGCCACCACCCAGCGCTTCCACCGCGCGGGCAAAAGCCATCTTCAGGCTGGCGCGCTGCTTGTCGGATGAAGGACGGCTCATCGGGCGGATACTCCGAAGCGGTTGGAAGTGGCGCGAAAGTTGGGAACGGCGGTCAGGCAGCCGTCGACGAAATCGGGCTGCAAAGCGTGGGCCCGGCTATTTGCGTGACGCGGACGGTCAAAAGCCTCAGATTCGCCCAGTAGGCCGGGGAGACCGACATGGCGTTCAGCGTAGGAACAGACGGCGCGGGAAATGACCTCCCCGCTCGAAATCTGTTCGGCCTCGGAAACGAGGCGCACGATCATGCGCACATTGTCGGAAAGGTCGGCCGCGTCGAAGGCGGGAGGGGTGACCTCCGACGCGGCCTGTTTTCCCGCCGGGGAGGAGGTCGGCAGGAAACTGCGGCCAAGCAGGCGGTCGCCTTGCATGGCCAGGAACTGTTGCGAGCGCCTCAGCGTCATGGCCGGGCCTCGAAAGCAAATGATGCCCGTTCCGTCGCGAAACGGAACGGGCTAGCCTTCCCGGAATCGCCAGACACCAAGGAMGGAAACACGACATGCCCGAGACAGAAGAAGATCTTATGCTCAGCCCTGCTTTCCTTGCAGGAAAGCTTGAAGCTCTCGAGATGCTTCTGCTTGCCGCATGCAGCGAACTGCCGCCGCGAGCCATGCATCACATTCGAATGGCGGCAACCGAACTTCGACAAGACGCCGAAAGCAATCGCGAACGGAATGACATCTGGCGCGACCGCGCCGCTGGCATCTGGGGCGTTGCCAACCGGCTCGACGAGACCTTGGAAATGCGAAGCGACGAAATCGACGAAGGGGCGCGCATTCGCACAGTCCAGCCCGCTCCGATTGACAAGGTCGATCAGGCTTTCCCCAAAAAAGGTTGGTGACGCCTCAGTCGATCCCGGCCATTTCCAATTCCGCCCGGCGACGAGCGGTGAGCGCTGGATTTTTGGGATTTTGCGCCCAGGCAGCACGCCGCTCCCGCTGTTCCTCAGCCACCTTGGGGCGGCGGGCGAGATAGTTTTCCCACTCCTTCCGCTTCCGCCAGTCGTAAGAGGGCGAGACGAGTTCTTGCTTCTGGCCAACGACACGCCGGCCTTGCGTCCGCAGAAACACGGAGTGGTGCATTGTTTGGTCCTTTCGTGAGGCTTCATGGCCGGGCCTCGTCGGCAACGGGCATATCAACGTCCCTTGGCCACTCCGCACCATCCGGCCAGTTGTCCAAGAACCACCGCATGGCTTTTTCGAACGTCCCGGTAGTTACGTCGGCCCGCCCCTCGGCCAGCCCGTCGAGCGTGGCACCTCGGTTGAGAACGATCGTTGAAACTCGCGAGCGCGACAGTCTGGTCGCCGCGCAGTAGGCATCAGAAACGGTGACGAGTTGGGACCTGAGCTTCATGGCGCGGAAAATGCGGAATCAATTCCGCTTTGTCAACGGAATTTCTTCCGCCTGCAATTCCGCCTCAACGCGGATAGAATTCCGCGCATGACAAATACAATTCAGAGTCGCATTGAGGAACGCCTAGCAGACCTCAAGCTTTCAGCACAGGCCGCATCGCTGGCCGCCGGCATGTCACGTGACGGCATGCGTAAGCTGCTTGCCAACCCTGACCAGGTACCGAACGGAAAGAACCTCACTGGCCTAGCAAGAGCCCTTGAAACAACAGAACAATGGCTGCTTACTGGCGAAGGTACTAAGTCGCGTGACGTTTCAGTGAGTAATGATGTTCGCCCTGCATCCATCGACCTCCCGCCAGCTACATCTCTACCCAACGACGTTCCAGTGCTTGGAACGGCGGCGGGATCGCATATGGGCGGTGCGTTTCAATTCGAAGGCGGCGTCGTTGATTGGGTTCGAAGGCCACCAGCCATGATGGGCGCCAAGAACTTGTACGCTGTCTATGTTGAAGGCACATCAATGGTACCTGAGCACAATCCGGGCGACCTGCGCTTTGTGCACCCCGATCGCCCTCCCAAGGTAGGCGACTCCGTTGTCTTAGAAATCCAATACAACGGCAACGACAGCAAGGAAGGCATGATCGGCCGACTGCTCAAACGCACCGAAAAGAGCATCTTCATCGGGAAACTCAATCCGGAAGCCACCGTGGAACTTAAGCGCGAGACCGTCGTCTCCATCCACAAAGTCCTGACCATCAACGAGCTGTTTGGCGTTTAACCGGCAGTTAAAGCAGACTCACCGACGTGCAACCCGAGAGCCAAAACAGACACGCCCGGGTTCGTATTCCTGTCATACGGAATTGTTTCCGCTTTCACAGTTGACGCGGAATTTATTCCGCCTTAGTTTCCGCTCCAATCGCAATCACTGCGATGGAGTGTTGCCGTGTCCGTATCAACCGCTTTCCTTTTTGAAGCGCATGCCACGCATCGGCAGCCAGTTCGCAAAAGTACGGCGAACAAAGTTCACTTTGTAGCGATAGCGCCGCGCATCCTCCTCCGGATAAATCGCAGTGACCGCCGTGTTGTAGGCAATGGCCTGCACGCAGCGAAATGCCGGCGGCGCGTCGGCTGCCACTTTGTGTACGCGGGCTTTGCTGGCCCGAACGTGCTCCAGCGTCGGGCTTGCTTCGTCGAGATCGGCCAACACGTAGTGAAGGCGCGCGCGCAAAGCACGATGTTCGCGCGCGCTGGCGGCCGGATCAATCACCAGCAAGATGACGCCAGCCAATGCCGAAATGACCATCGGCCACAGGGCGCCGAACGAGAGCAAGTCCGTCATGGCGGCGATTGCACTCGTTCCCAAAAACACCTGAAGCCCAGTGAACAACCTGTTCAGCCGCCCCAGGAATTGTTCGCGGATCGCGTGGTAGGCAATGTTTTCCAGCAATCCAAAGCGGGCTTGGTGCAGTTGGTTAGCTACTTCGTCCGGCTCGGCGGCGGCGGCGGCGGGGCGAAGTTCGTGTCGGTTCTCGCTCCGTCCGGCAGAGGCCTCGGAAACGGCGAAGGTGCCGGCCGAGGCGGCGGCGATGGCCGCGGATCTTTGCTCATTTCCCATTGTGACGGTCCCATTCGGATAGCTCCTCGTTCCTATGCTGTATCGAGGGGTTACGCGGGGYTGGGTCGGTCAAAGGCCCGGCTCCGCACGTTTTCCTAAACATCGGAAGAGTTTTGCTTCGCTCGCGGAAAGTCAATCGCGCGGCCCGCGACAGCGATACTTGTTCACAACTGTTCAACTAGGAGCATACGAAAATGATTTCCATCCAGCAGACCTTCGCCACGCCGATCCCGTCGGCACTTCCCGCCCCTTCGTCTGAAGCCACCATCGTCAGCCGCATGGCTCAGGCGATGCTCGAGTTGGCCGCGCACGAC
>NZ_JBFUKO010000373.1:0-5310 GCF_056400805.1 Aminobacter sp. P4_H6_2 | reverse complement strand
GCCAAACACCGCGATATCGGCACGCGTGCCCGGAGCAAGACGACCAAGGTCATCGCGGCCGAGCGCTCTGGCGCCGCCAAGAGTTGCCGCGTCGAACAGGTCAGTGCACCGGACGCGATCTGGGGCGCCATCGTTGATGCGGCAGGCGATCAGACCGACCAGCAGGTTCATCAGCATATCGGGCGGCGTGGTGTCCGTTCCCATAGAGATGTTGATGCCGCGCTCCTTGCACTTCGAGAACGAATTCAGCGTGCTGCCGCCGCGTGCCGAGACGAGCGGGCAATGCACGATCGACACGCCGTTGGTCGCGTAGAGCGCGAGGTCTTCGTCGGTGGCGTTTGTCGCGTGCGGAGCGATCAGCCGGTCGTTGAGCAGGCCAAGCCGTGCCAACCAGACAGGAGCTGTCGATCCGTGCAGCTTACGGACGGTTTCGACCTCCATCGCGCCCTGCGCCATGTGAAGCCGGATCTTGCAGCCGAGTTCAGCCGCCGCCGCCTGGGTCTGGCGTAACAACTCTTCGGTACAGGTCTCGACGCGATCGGGCACCAGCAGCCCGCGCACCAGATCGCCGTGGCGGCCTGTCTGGCGGCCGATATAGTCGACAGCCTCGCGGAGGCCGGCGAGACCACGCTTCTCGTCAAACACGGCCTCCATCCGACCCGGCGCTTCGAGCACCATGCCGCCGGCGCGATAGGCCGGGCTGAGGTAGACGCGCAGGCCCAGGTCGCCTGCGGCGTCCGCCGCCGCATCGAACTCGGCGACCGTCTCGCCCCACTCGCGATAAAATAGCGAGGCTATGGGCGCAGCAGTTGTTATGCCGTTCAAAAGCAGCTGACCGAAGGCGAAACGTTTCTGGAAGGCCAGCTCTTCTTGGGAATACATCTCGTAGGGGCCGGCCTCGACATAGTGGCGCGGCCAGACRCGKCCCTTSGCCCAGCCGGGATGATGGTCGATGCCAAGAATGGTCGTGTCGAGATCCGACAGCGCGTCAAGATCGAGGAGGCCGGGGCTGACCAGCGAGTTGCCGAACTCGATCCGGCGGGCCACCTCGCCGGGAAAATCGGTTCCGACAAAGATCACCTGGCCGTCATCAACGACGACCTGGCCGTTGGGGATCAGGCGGTGCCCGCCATCCTTATGCCCCAGCACCCAGTCGGCCGAAATCAGCGTCCGGCCGTCGGGGCGCTTGCCGAGTTCGAGCGTATCGAGGACCTGTCGCGTCATGGCATTTCCACCATTGCCTGGCCGGCGCGTGCGGTGACACGGCCGCCMTTGATGACCAGCGGGCGTGGCGCAACGTCGACGACGGCATGCGCAAGCGTTTCCCCAGTGAGCAACGTCAGGTCTGCCTTGCAGCCTTCCGCCAGACCGTAGCCTTCGATGCGCATGACATCCGCCCCGCCTTGCGAAACAATATGGAGCACATGTTCGAGTTCGATGTCGGAGCGAAGGCCGTTCTTCATGCCGACGATCTTGGCGCGGTCGAGCATGTCGGGCTGGCCCCAGGGTCCCCAGGTGTCGCGGATGCCATCACATCCGGCGCCAACGCGCACGCCGGCCTGCTTCAAGCGCATGATCGACGGTACGGTCGCCGACGGGGCACCCGTCGTCAGGATCGCCACATCGAGTTGTGCAATCTGATCGATGAGCTGGCCGACGCGGAGATAATCGTTCATTCCAAGGGCGAAGGCGTGGCTGATAGCGACCTTGCCCTGCATGCCATTGGCGCGGATACGATCGAACATCAGCTCCATGGTGAAGGCGCCCAGGTCGCCCGATTCATGCAGATGAATATCGATCGGGCATTGGTGCTTCACTGCCAAGGCAAAGATGGCGTCCAGCTGGCCTTTGGGATCGCGGTCGATGCCGCACGGATCGATACCGCCCAGTACCTCGCAGCCCTGGCGCAATGCCTCGTCGAGCAGATCCAGCGTTCCAGGCATCACCATGAGGCCGGACTGCGGGAATGCGACGATCTCGATGTCGATGACCCCCTTCAGCTTCTCGCGGGTCTCCATCACGCCGTCGACAATGGACAGGCCGTGCGTTGGATCGATGTCGACATGGCTGCGGATATGGGTCGCGCCATGGGCGGCAAGGCCGATTGCGTGGCGCATCGACTGACGGTGCGGGTCGATGCCGACCGCGATCCGGTTTTCACGCTCGAAGTCGATGCGTTCGCGCAGGACTGCGCGGCGGTTGTTTTCATGCCAGGGCAATCCCCAGGTCGTCTTGTCGAGATGGGTATGCGCGTCGATGAGACCGGGTATCGCGATGGCACCGCCGCCGTCCTCGACCGACATGCCCGGATCTGCTTCAAAATGACCGAGGCCGACAATCAGCCCATCGCGGATCAGCAGGTCGCAATTCGCGCGCCCGTAGGGGCGGACGTTGCGCAGCAACAGATTAGTCATGCACGCTTACCTCAGTTTCGGATTGAGCACGTCGCGCAGCCAATCGCCGAGCAGATTGACGACGACCACCAGCAGGCAGAGCTGGATCACCGGAAACAGCACGATCCACCACGAGCCGGAAAACAGGAATTGATTGCCGATGCGGATCAGCGTTCCCAGAGATGGYTGTCCGGGGGGCATGCCGATACCAAGGAACGACAAAGTCGCTTCGGTCAGGATCGCCATGCCGAAGTTCAGCGTGGCGGCAACCAGCACTGGCGTCAGCGTGTTGGGCAGGATGTGGTGCGCCAGGATGCGGCGCGAAGGCACCTTCAAGAGCCTTGCCGCTTGTACATATTCCTTGTTGCGTTCAACGATCGTCTGGGCGCGTACGGTACGGGCATATTGCACCCACGACGATAGCGAGATGGCCAGCACCAGCACTGCTGAGGCACCGATCTCGCGAAGATCGGCGGGAAGCAGCTGCCGCACCACCGTCGACACCAGGATCGCAATCAAGATGGTCGGGATCGACAAGGTGATGTCGCCGATGCGCATCAGGAGATTGTCGATAAAGCCGCCAAAGAAACCGGCGACCAGCCCGGCCGTCATGCCGATCAAAAGCGACAAGGCGACCGAGGCAAGACCGATCATGATGGATATGCGCGTGCCGTAAAGGATGGCCGAAAGCAGGTCCCGGCCCTGAGTGTCGGTGCCCAGCAGATACGGCCATTCGCCGCCTTCCTGCCAGATCGGCGGCAGCTCTGCCTTCCACATATCGAGCTGAGCGGCGTCATAGGGGTTCTGTGGTGCGATGAACGGCGCGAAGACGGCGGCTAGAACCAGCACAGCCAGGATCCCGGCCGCAATCATCGCCGACTTGCTGTGGGTGAACGACCACCAGACATCGCTGTTGCGCAGGCGCTGCACAAAACTTGGGCGGGGCACGGCGGCTGTCTTAGAAACGTCGGTCATCGACTTGTCCCCGGTTTCAGTGCGAGCTGCGCAGGCGCGGATCGATCACCGCATAGGTGATATCGACAAGCGTGTTCAGCGCGACGAAGATGAAGGAGATGACGCAGAGATAGGCCGCCATCACGGGAATATCGAGGAAGGTGACCGCCTGGATGAACAGCATGCCCATGCCCGGCCACTGGAAGACGGTTTCGGTGATGAGTGCAAAGGCGATGAGTGAGCCAATGTTCATCGCCGTCATGGTCACGACAGGCATCAAACAGTTGCGCAGTGCATGGCGGAAGTAGACACGCCAGCGCGGAATGCCCCTGGCGCGGGCGAACTTCACATAATCGGAGCGCAACACTTCCAGCATCTCGGCACGGACGAGACGCATGATCAAAGTGATTTGGTAGAGCGACAGCGCCACTGCCGGCAGGATCAGCGCTGCGCGGCCCGAGGGCGTCAGCAGGCCGGTCGACCACCAGCCGATCTGGACGACATCTCCTCGGCCGAAGGACGGCGACCAGCCCAAAATGACCGAAAAGACCAGGATAAGAAGGATGCCGACGACGAAGCTTGGCAACGAAACGCCAATGATCGACAAAAACTGCAGCGACTCCGTGTACCATCGCCCGCGTTTGATTGCTGTAAGAACGCCAAGCGGCAGGCCGACGACCAGCGAAATCAGCGTCGCCACCAGCACCAGCTCCAGCGTTGCCGGGAAGCGTTCGCCGATGAGGGTGAGTACATCCTGGCCATTGCGGTACGAGATTCCAAAATCGCCCTGCGCCGCGTGGGCGACGAAGCGTACGAACTGCGTGGCGACACCATCGTTGAGACCCAGTCGCTCGCGGAGTGCGTCGCGGTCAGCCTGCGTCGTCTGCTCGGTAACCATGAGCTCGACTGGATCGCCGGCAAGACGAAAGATCAGGAATGCAAGCATAGCAACCGCAAGCATCACCATGATGGCATTGGCAATGCGGCTGATAATGAAGACCAGCATATGAAGCCTCGTCAGTTAGCCAAGGAGCCCGATCGCTGGGTCCATGAGGGCGCTTGCGTCAACAGACTCAAGGCTGTGGCGTTGTCGGCACGCATTGCAGCGCAGCCGCAGGCAACGGGTGCCATGAATGGCGTTTGCCACGATGGCAAATCCCCTAACATTATCTATCCCTCCCACTTAAGTGGCGCCTCCGTTTCGAAGGTCTTTATTTTAGGCTCGAGCGGCCCGGCCAGCTGATTCCCGCACCCGCCGCAGCGGTGACGCACAATCATCTAGAACTGCCAAGGCGCCGCCTCGTCTCCGCCCACGAGGCCATATTCAGAAAGCCGGCATAAATTGTCAACTGCTTTGTCGACAATTTCGAACTGATTGCGCGACTATTCGGAAATGGGAAGCGCATCCTGCGCTGCGCAGATGCACCTGAGGTTCACTCTTTTGCGCGGAACATCGAAGAAGTGCTCGACCAACTGCGACTAGCGCGTCTGGATGAATGCGGTTCGCTTTGAAGCGTTGCGCGGTGGTCAGCCGTCCTGCGGCCTCAGCTTCCAGCGTCAGTGACCGATGACATATCCATCGCCGCCGCAACAATGACGCGTCTCAACCATATGTGCCTGGGGGCGTCTTGCTGGCGCGCGTGCCAGGCGAGGCTCATCGTAAAAAGCCCGAGATCGAGCGGCGGCGGCAACGATACGAAGCGCCTCATGTCGGCTGCTGCTCGCGCCAGCCTCGACGGCAGTGTCATGATGAGGTCGGAGCGAGCGGCGATCTCGACCGCCGCGAAGAAATTCGGCACGCGCAGCTTCACCCGCCGCGTTCGCCCCATACGCGCAAGCACCTCATCGACAGGTGCGGCCCCAACGCCGGTGACGCTCACCACGATATGCTCAAGCGTCAGAAAGCGGTCGAGCGTGAGTTTTTCGGCGAGCGCGGGATGATGCGCCCGCATCAGCGTTACCA
>NZ_JBFUKO010000372.1:0-5317 GCF_056400805.1 Aminobacter sp. P4_H6_2 | reverse complement strand
GGACTATCATTTCGATCCGCAGACCAATGTGATCGACGTCCACATATCGCGGCTGCGCGGCAAGATCGAAAAGGGATTTGAAACGCCGATCCTGCACACCATTCGCGGCGCTGGCTATATGCTCAAGGCAGGTTGATGGCGTTCAGACTGCCGGCCATTATGAAAACCACAGCAGCGCGGCTCTCGGCGCTCTATCTGCTGCTTTTTGCTCTTTGTGCCGTCCTGCTGGTCTTTTACATGACGTCGCTGTCGGCGCGCATGCTGATGATGCAGACGCAGGAAACCATCAACGAAGAAGTGCTCGGCCTTGCCCGCGCCTACCAGCGCGGCGGTATCCCCACGCTCGTGCGGGTGGTCGAACAGCGTGCCAGGCAGCCGGGCGCCAATCTCTATCTGCTTGCCGACCCCAACGGCCAGATCCTGTCGGGCAACGTCCAGGGCATCCAGCCCGGCGTGCTCCAGCGTGAAGGCTGGACAGAACTGCCGTTCTCTTACGAACGCTACGGTGAAGTCGCTGGCAGGCGTCCGCCGGCGGTTGCCGAAAAAACGGAGTCGGAAGCGGTGACCGAGGAGCGACACAACGCCATTGCGGTGGTGCTGCGGCTTCCCAACCAGATGCTGCTGATGGTCGGCCGCGATCTTGGCGAGCCGGAACGGTTCCGGGAAGTGATACAAAAGGCGCTGATGGTCGCGCTTGGCATGATGGGCTTTGGCGGCCTGCTGATCTGGTATTTCGTTGGCCGTCGCGCGCTCAAGCACATCGATGGCGTTTCGGAGGCCGGCCGGCGCATCATGGCCGGCGATCTGAGCGGYCGCCTGCCGGTCACAGGGGCGGGTGATGAGTTCGACCGGCTCGCCGAAAACCTCAATGTCATGCTGGCCCGTATCGCCCATCTCAATGACGGGCTGAAACAGGTCTCCGACAACATCGCCCATGACCTCAAGACGCCGCTGACGCGCCTGCGCAACCGGGCCGAGGCGGCACTGTCGGGCAAGAAGACGGGGGCCGACTACCGCGAGGTGCTGGAAGGCACGATCGCTGAGTCCGACCAGCTTATCCGCACCTTCAACGCCATCTTGATGATCTCGCGGCTGGAGGCCGGCTATTCCGCCGAATCCCTGGCCAAGGTGGACCTTGCCGCCGTCGTTCACGACGTTGTCGAGCTTTATGAGCCGGTCGCCGAGGAACTGGGTGTTGGTCTTGAGGCTGCGATTGACGGCGAGTTCATGATCAGCGGCAATCGCGAACTGATCGCCCAGGCATTGTCCAACGTCGTTGACAACGCCATCAAGTATTCCGCCGGCTCGGTTGAGGCGCCGCACGTCAGCGTGACGCTCCGACGCGAGGGCGACGAGGTTCGCCTGCTGGTCGCCGACAATGGCCTTGGCATTCCCGACGAAGGTGATCGGATGCGTGCCACCGAGCGTTTCGTGAGGCTGGAACAGAGCCGGTCGCAGCCGGGTTCCGGGCTTGGGCTCAGTCTCGCCAAAGCCGTGATGAAGTTTCACAACGGCCGCCTTGATCTTTTGCCCGGCAATCCCGGATTATCKGTCCTGATGAGCTTTCCCGGATCGAAGGACGAATAGATGAAAAGCGTGGCCGCACGGAAATCAGCGACCGAATGGCAGCTGGAGCCTGTGGCCAGTGTCGCGCCGCTCGATCCGGAGCGCGCCCGGCGCGAGATGCTCGAGTTGGCGAGCGTCGCCAAGGAGGAGGGGTTCGATAGGCTCGCTGCTTTCCTGAAAGCCGACGGATCTGCTCAGGATTTCCTGGCCGCGGTTTTTGATCTTTCCGAATTCATGCGGGCCAGCGCTCGCCGGCAGCCGGAGATGCTTGATCGGCTGTTCGACCAGAGCGTTACGGAACGGCTTCAGGCGATCGGCGAGGCGATTGMGGCCATCCCGCGCGAGGCTGGCATGACTGAGGCCACCTTGATGATGCAACTGCGCCGGCTGAAGGGCGAGGCGCATTTTCTCATTGCACTCGCTGATCTCGCAGGCGAGGCCGACGCCGAGCTCAGCGTGCGCCGGTTGAGCGATTTGGCCGATCTGTGCACCAGCGCTGCAGTGAACTTCCTGCTCAGCGACGCGCATGGACAGGGCAAGCTCAAGCTGCCCGATCCCGAAAACCCGACAATTGGCTCCGGCTGGATCCTGCTCGGCATGGGCAAGCTCGGCGCCCATGAGCTGAATTTTTCCTCCGACATCGATCTCGTCGTCTTCTTCGATCCCGAGGCACCGGCGATCGTTGATCCGTACGAAGCGACCGAGCTGTTCGCGCGCCTGACCCGGCGGCTGGTCCGCATCATGCAGGACCGCACCGAGCACGGCTACGTCTTCCGCACCGATCTGCGCCTGCGTCCAGATCCGGGCTCGACGCCGCTGGCGATCTCGATCCACGCCGCGCTGCATTATTACGAGAGCCGCGGCCAGAACTGGGAACGCGCAGCGATGATCAAGGCGCGTCCTGTCGCCGGAGACATCGCTGCCGGCGAGGCCTTCCTGAAAGAGCTGCAGCCCTATGTCTGGCGCAAGTACATGGACTATGCGGCCATCGCCGACGTGCATTCGATCAAGCGCCAGATCCATGCCCACAAGGGCCATGGCGAAGTCGCGGTCAAAGGCCACAACGTCAAGCTCGGGCGTGGCGGCATCCGCGAGATCGAGTTTTTCGTCCAGACCCAGCAACTCATCGCCGGCGGTCGCTTCCCCGAACTGCGTGGCCGCGCCACGGTGCCGATGCTCGACCAGCTTGCGGTGCGCGGCTGGATCACGATGGAGGCCCGCGACGCGCTTGAGCGGCAATACTGGTTCCTGCGCCGGGTTGAGCACGCCATCCAGATGGTCGCCGATGAGCAGACGCACACCTTGCCGGAAGATGACGAGGGCCTGGCCCGCATCGCCCACATGCTTGCCTTCACCGACGCCGAAGCCTTTTCGAAGGCCTTCCGGGCGTCGCTGCAGGAGGTAGAGCGGCACTATGCGGCGCTATTTGAGGCAGCGCCCGAGCTCTCGTCCGGCGTCGGCAATCTCGTCTTCACCGGCGATGTCGACGACCCTGATACGTTGCACACGCTGCGCCAGCTCGGCTTCCAGCGTCCGTCCGACATTTGCCGCGTCATCCGCAGCTGGCATTTCGGCCGCTACCGCGCCACCCAGTCGGCCGAAGCGCGCGAGCGCCTGACCGAACTCACGCCGGCACTGCTCGAAGCTTTCGGCAAGACCCGCCGCGCCGATGAGGCGCTGATGCGCTTCGATGAGTTCCTCGCCGGCCTTCCCGCCGGCATCCAGTTGTTTTCGCTGCTCCAGTCCAATCCAGCGCTGCTCAAGCTTCTGGCCACCATCATGGGCGCGGCACCGCGCCTTGCCGGGATCATCACGCGCCGCCCGCATGTCTTCGACGGCCTGCTCGATCCGGCATTGCTGTCCGAGCTGCCGGACCGCGCCTATCTTGCCGCGCGCCTGTCGGCTTTTCTCGAAAGCACTCGGCTCTACGAGGAAGTGCTCGACCGCCTGCGCATCTTTGCCTCTGAGCAGAAGTTCCTCATCGGTGTCAGGCTGCTTGCCGGCGCGATCGACTCCGCACGCGCTGGAAAGGCATTTTCCGACCTCGCCGACCTGACCGTTGGGGCCGCCCTTGAAGCCGTCGAGGCCGAGTTCGCGCGGCGGCATGGCAAGGTCGCTGGCGGGCGTGTGACCATCCTTGGCATGGGCAAGCTCGGCAGCCGCGAACTGACCGCCGGCTCTGATGTCGATCTGATCCTGCTCTACGACCACGACGAGCATGCCGATGAGTCGGACGGCGAAAGGCCGCTTGCCCCTTCGCACTATTACGCGCGCATGACCCAGCGTCTGATCGCGGCTGTTTCCGCGCCAACTGCCGAAGGTGTGCTCTACGAGCTCGACCTCAGGCTGCGCCCATCTGGCAACAAGGGGCCCGTTGCGACCCACATCTCATCTTTCCGCAAGTATCAGCGCGAGGACGCCTGGACCTGGGAGCATATGGCCCTGACCCGTGCCCGCCCGATCGCCGGCGATGCTTCATTGTGCAATGAGGTTGAAATCGAGGTTGCCGCCATCATCGCTTTGCCGTGCGATGCGGCCAAGGTTGTCGCCGAGGCGCGCGACATGCGCCAAATGATCGAGGACGAAAAGCCGCCGCAGGATCTGTGGGACATCAAGCTCGTGCCAGGCGGTTTGATCGACCTGGAGTTCATCGCACAGGTCGCGGTGCTGACTGGCAAGATCGAAGGGCAGGGCCATGCCACGGGCACGGCGGACACGCTCCACAGGCTTGCGCCTGCCTTTGCCGACGCGCAGACTCGCCAGCACCTGGTCGATGCCTATGCGCTCTATTTGGCAATCACACAGATGACGAGGCTGTGCCTCACCGGTGCGTTCGAGCGGAACGATGTTCCGCCGGGACTGTCGGACTTGCTGCTTGCGGCAACCGACCTGCCCGATTTCGGCGTGCTCGAGGCGCACCTTCACGAGACGTCGCAGAAGGTCAGAACGCATTTCGACCGTCTGCTTCGTGGGAGACGATGATGCCGGCGGTGGGAAGCCGGGCTCGTTTCCAACTGCATCGGGGGTAAACGGTGCAACAGGAGAAGTACCATGAAAACGTCCACCACACTCGCGCTGGCCTTCATCGCCCTGGCCGGTGTTGCCGGCACTGCCTACGCTCAGCAAGATGACGGCGATGGCATGCGAGGGCCGGGCAAGATGCGGCTCCAGAAGGCGATGAAGGATGCCGGCGGCAGCCTGACCTTCGACCAGTTTTCTGCCGCCATGGACACCCAGATCAAGAAGATCGTCGCCGACAATGGCGGCAAGGTCACGGTGGAGCAGCTTGCGGCGGCACTGGAGAAGGCGCGCTTCGAAGAGATGGCCAAGCGCATCATGTCGCGCTACGCGGCCAACAGCGACGGCACCTTGACCACCGACGCCATCCAGGCGCGCGAAAAGAAGATGTTTGCGCTGATGGACCGCAACGATGACGGCAAGATCTCCAAGGACGAGCTGCCGCGTCACAACGGTCAGGGCCGCCACGGCGGTCGTGACGGCGGTGACATGAAGTAAGAAGGGCACCAGTCGGCCTTCTCGGGGAAAAATTCCCGAGAAGGCAAGCGCCCCATTCAAGCTGTGGCTGAACGCAAAGCCGCTGCTGTCAGGCGGCCTTGGCCATGCGTTCGACGCGGCGCACCGGGATACGCACCGACACGATCGTGCCGACGCCCTCGGTCGACCTGATCTTCAGCGCACCGCCATGCAGCTCGGCCAGCGAGCGCGAGATGGCGAGGCCCAGGCCCGAGCC
>NZ_JBFUKO010000371.1:0-5327 GCF_056400805.1 Aminobacter sp. P4_H6_2 | reverse complement strand
CACGTTATTCGGCGGGGGGATTACCGGGCCGCGCGGCTTTTTCTTGCTGGCCTACTTGTCGTCGACTTGCTCGCCTTGTCCACGGCCCAAGGCCGAAACGGTGGGCATGGCGGCAGGTTCTTCAACCGGCGATCTCATCGCCCAAAAGCTGATTGTTGATCTTCAGCCGGGTGTTTTCCCACGAAGCGCCTCGTTTTCCTCACGGAGGGCCGCGTTGTGAGTGCGAAGCGCGTCGACCTGTGTTGAAAACGAATAGACCTGATCAACCAGCCCACTCACCGAAGAGCGCAATGCATTCCGCGAAAGCGTGTCTGCTAATCAGGCGAGGGGAGGCGCCTCTTTTTCATGGCCTGGGACAATCATGATTTGCCCCAAGCGTGGAACCTTCGCACCCAAAGACAGAATTCCAGTCGGGTTCTTATCCACAACTGTAAGGGCAAAATGCTGGTTGAAGAGTGGGGCACCAAATGAGCCTGCTCAAAAACATACCAGGTCGTTTCTGACCCCACGTCAAAAACACGGTTCAGAGAGCGCCTCAGCTTGTCGAGCCGCCAACAAATCGGGGATAACCGAGAAACAGTTCTGCCTTCTTGCCGAGAATGCCGCCAGCGGCATTGATGTCCTCAATGGCCAGCTTCCAGCCCACTTCGGCCGTCTTGCCGATCGACGCGCCGCCGCCGGTCATCGACATGATGCCGCCGATCTTGATGGTCTCTTCGGCCTGCGTAATGCCGGCAGACAGGGCTAAGGCCGCCACCGAAACCGTTCCGACGGCCGTACGACGTGTAATGGAAGTATTCCATTGGAAGTTCATGCGTTTCTCCTCCGCTTGTTCCAATCGTCAGCCAGTCACGGCCGCTCGCTTGCCGCATCGTCCGGTCGGACGATGAGCCGCTTTTCGTTAACTCAAGCGTTCGAAGCACGCGGTAAGAGCTTCGGGTGCAACGGTTTCAAGCTCGATCGAATTTTTGATTGTGGGATGGCGGCCGCTTCTGATGCGATCGGTTATGATCGAACCGACATCGAATTGTGGGTTTGGCATTGATCTAAGCAAGCACGAATGGAGCCTTGCCGGACCAATGCCCGGTATTGCCGTCCCTGCGCCGCACGGCTTCCACGGAAACGGCCCGGCTAGGGCTTGCCGTCTCTGGCACCTCTAGTCTTTTCGGACGAGGCCAATGGCGAGTTTGCAATACGTAATGCCCGGGTCAGGTTGCACCATCGGGGGATGTTGGTCGGTCTGCAAGGGGGAGATAGCTGCTTTGGTTGCCAAGCGGGGTCCAGTATCCAGTGCCTGCGCCGGGCGAGATCGATTTTGCCTTCGAGTCAATATCAGAGCTCGTGGAGGCCAAACTCAACTGGCGGCTCTGAGTGGCGCAGTTGGGATTGGCCGACGCCAGCTGGCACAATCGCTGGACGGTATTGTGAAGCACGCGGACCAGAACGATCGAAGAGCGTAACCGCCAAAGCGGGGTTGTCCGGACAGGACGATCGCCTGAGAAAATTCTACATGGGGGGAAGAAATCATGTCAGTCGACCATCTGCGCGCAAAGCTCTCCGGCTCTGGCCCGGCGTTGTTTTTCCCGGACCCCGAGGTTCCGGCGATCTTCAATTTCGACCAAGGCCTCGCCGCACCCGAGACCTTTCCCACTGACGATCTTGTGCGTCTTGCCCGCAAGGCTCTCGATGAGCATGGCGCCAAGGTGCTTGACTACTTCGACCCCGCCACCGGCTATGAGGAGCTGGTTTTCGGTTTCAAAGGCCTGCGCAAGGAGATCGCCGACCGCATCGAGCGCACCCAGGGCAAGCAACTTGGCACGCTCGGCGTCATCCTGACCTCGGGCTCGGTGCAGGGCATCGCTCTCGCTGCCAACGGCTACGTCAACCCGGGCGACGTCGTTGTCGCCGAAGCCGCGTCCTTCCCCTATGCGCTGCGATTCATGCAGATGGCTGGCGGCGACTTGCGTACCGTGCCGGTCGACGATCACGGCATGGACATCGACTCGCTTGAGGCACTGCTGGAGAAGGTCAAAGCCGAGGGCAAGAGGGTCAAGGTCGTCTATACCATCCCGACCTTCCAGACACCGACCTGCACAGAAATGTCCGTGCCGCGCCGGCGCCAACTGCTGAAGCTCGCGAGCGAACACGACTTCCTTATCATTGAGGACAATGTTTACGGCGACCTGCGCTTTGCCGGCGAGGAACTGCCGACCCTGCTTAGCCTCGACACCGACGACCGCGTCATCCAATGCGGCAGCTTCTCCAAGATCGTCGCGCCCGCGCTGCGCCTCGGCTGGGTCGCCGGACCGACTGCGGCCATCGAACCCATCGCCGCCGTGCGTCAGGACCTCGGTGTCAGCCAATGGCACGCCCGCGTCATGACTTCCTACATCGCCGAGGGCCTGCTAGACGAGCACATCGCGCAGGTTAACAAGGTTTACAAAAGCAAGGCCGAGACGGCGGCGCGCGCCGTGCGCGACTATTGCGGGAACTACGTCACCTTCCGCATGCCGCAAGGTTCTTTCTACCTCTGGCTCGAGATCGACGAACGCGTCGACTGGCTGCGCGCTGCCGAGATGTCGGCCAAGGAAGGCATCTTCTTCCGCCCCGGTGAGCGCTTCATGGGCGAGACCGACGGCCGCCAGTTCCTGCGCCTCGCCTACAGCCATGTCAGCGAGGACATAATTGAACGCGGCATCAAGAAGCTGGGCGAGATACTCAGTGCTTGCGCCAGGATTCCGGCATGACTTTAGCTGCGCGTACGATCGCGCGGGGATTCGTCTATCCCGAATGCCCCCGCTGGCATGACGGCCAACTCTGGTTCGCCGACCAGCACGACGGCCTCGTATATGTGCTCGAGGGCGACGGAGCCTGCAGTGACAGCTTCGCCGTTTCAGGCGGCCCGTCCGGGATGGGCTGGCTGCCCGATGGCAGTCTGCTCGTCGTGTCGATGAACGACCGTAAGCTATTCAGGCGCGGACGCGACGGCAGGCTCATGCTGCATGCGGATCTCTCCGGCGTCCACCCTTTTCATTCGAATGACATGGTCGTAGACGCTGAAGGCCGCGCCTATGTCGGCAATATTGGCTTTGACTTTTATGCCGGCCAGGCGCCGGCGCCGACCGTGCTCGCCATGGTCGCGCTGGATGGTACAGTTGGCGTCGCTGCCGATGGTTTGATGTGCCCGAATGGCGCGGTCATTTCGCCCGACGGCCGTACGCTAGTCATCGCAGAGTCGATGGCTGCCCGTCTGACCGCCTTCGACATCGGCGCCGACGGCAGCCTGTCCAACCGACGTCTTTTTGCCGCACTAGAGGGTCACGTGCCAGACGGTATCTGCCTCGACGCCGAGGGATATATCTGGGCGGCTTCGCCGTACAAAAAGGTCGTGCTAAGGGTGAGTCCGTTTGGCGAGATTGTCGATTGCGTCGAAATCTCCGACGCCAATCCCTATGCCTGCAAGCTTGGCGGCAAGGATGGTCGCGACCTGTTCATCTGCGTTGCGCCACACCATGATCCCGAAGTCACGGTGAAGCTCAGGGGAGGGCGCATCGATGTTGCTCGCGCCCCAACGCCTGGAGCCGAACGACAATGAGTGAAACCTCTACCAAGCGCTTCAACCCGCCTGATATGGCATTCGCCGGCATGAGCCAGGCCGTTGGCTGCGGCGACTTCGTGATGCACTCTCTGAAGGACCGGCAGGTTGTGTGCATAGGCGATCCGGCCGGTCAGACCGAACAGTGCTTTCACAACATCGAAGCTACGCTCGCCGAGGCCGGACTGAAGCTCGATCATGTAGTGTCGGTACGTAGCTACCTCACCAGCCGCGACGCCTATCACGGCTATGCGGCAGTCAAGAACCGCATATTCGCAGACAATCCGCCGGCGGCTTCGGCCGTCATTGTCAACGAGCTGGTCCTGCTTGACCTGCTGGTTGAGATCGAAGTGGTTGCTTGGCGTCACGCGCTTGGCAACCCGGCTTCAGAGTAAAGTTGCCTCAATCGACTTGTCCGAGCCGGTAGGTTAGCTCAGCGGCCTGCCTTCGCAGTCCGAACCGGTCTAGTTCCTCGACTTTGTCAATTACCATTTATGGCATCAAGAATTGCAAACGAGTCCAGGTCAATTACGACTATGACAGTATTGGCATGCTGCGGTCTCGCCACACGCATTTGCTTATCGGCATCTCGCCACAGGCTCACAGTCGATAGTGGGAAACGGTGACCCGGAGGCGTTAGGCAAGATCTACGTCAAGAGATACATCGAGGTTGCAAAATGAATATCGCGACTGAACACCGGGTAGAAAACAGCACCGGCGACTTCGCAAGGTTTATCAGCGATGAGATAGATCGGGCCCTAGCGCGTTTGGACAACGATTTTGGCGCAAATCAGCTTAACTCAGGGGCAAAAGTTTTTGGGCGCGACGCGTCGTTGGTCTCCATGCTACCGCCAATCGATGACCATTCCCACAGTATCGCTCAAAACCATTTGGCCGATCTGGCGTCTAAAGTCGTCCATGCCATTGCGACCGAAGCAGTCCGTCGTTTTGCATTGAATGACAGTCCGGCGATTTGGCGCCCCGTCGGAGTGGAGTCCGACGCGTATGTGCCCGTGTCTGGAGACACCCATGGTCCGTGTGGTGAGCTCGATTCAATGTTGATGGAAGATTGGGCAGGTCAGGTTGCTGGTCAGACCTATCTGGAAGAAAATCTTCGTATCCCAAGATCGACATTGCATTTGTGGAAGCGACGCAATGAAGTAATTGCACTGCGGACAGGGCGTCGCAAGCACGTATTTCCTTTGGCGCAATTCATTGATGGGCGCCCTGTTTCTGGGATACGAGATGTACTTTCTATAATTTCGGACCCACGTGTTAGCTGGTATTGGCTAAGCCGCCCTTGTGCTGATCTCGATGGTTGCGTGCCAATCGAGATGCTCAGGCGTGACCGTGTTGCGGAAGTCACCGCGGCCGCTTGCGCCTTTTCGCTAGGAGGCGAAACGTCTTCATAGATTGTCATGCTTTGGAAAGCCCGGAGCACGGTGTGAAGCTGGCGAGTGGAACGGGTAGGGGACCGAGGGCAATAGACCGCTCACAATGGGGAAACCCGATGACTCGGCACAAAAGGCGCTGCACGAAATTGGGTAGGCAGGCCCCTCAAAAAGCATCCCTGCCTCTGTATGGCAAAGACCAGGGGCCCCAAACGACGGGCCCCGAATACGGATTGCTTGCCAATATCACTCACTTTTTCGCCGATGCGCTGGCTACTGGTGTTGTTAAATCCCGCTATGCCTTTGCAAGGCGTCGTCTGTTGCTGGGGTTCACAGATTCC
>NZ_JBFUKO010000370.1:0-5331 GCF_056400805.1 Aminobacter sp. P4_H6_2 | reverse complement strand
GGTGGAGCACCGCGATGCTCCGAGCCATCAATTCCCTGGGTGCGTTTCAGACGCAGTGGTGTTTCACAAGGCGCCAAAGCGAATCACCGGTTCGCCGTGATTTTTCCGGCCTGGAATATTTCGCACCCGCCCGTTCCATGTCGCGTGGATTAGCCTTGGTCATTTGGAGGCCCTTGGAAATCAAGGGGACCTACTTGCAGCCTATCTCGACATGACAAAGCCCAAAAGCGAAGGCCTGGATGAGCTGGAGTATCTGGTTTTACTTGGGAAAGGGGTGGTGCCCAGACGCGGATTCGAACCACGGACACGCGGATTTTCAATCCGAATGAGTTAATTGAAAATATTGATTAATTTGGCATCATGTTGCGTCCATGTCGCGTCAAGCTAGCAGGGCTTTCTCCGCAGCGGCCAATTCATCGGCATCATCACCACGCGGAAACAGGTGCCCGTAAACGTCCATAGTCAGCATGATTGACGAATGACCGAGACGGTCCTGCACCACCTTGGCAGGCAGGCCGAGCCCACCGTCGGCCTGGCGGTTGATGCACCATGAAGCATAGAAATGCCGTAGAGCGTGCATGCCGGTGTACTTGGCCTTGACGATCGGGTTGCCGTCTTCGTCCTTGTCCTCAGTCTCGACGGTAACGCCCGCCCCCATCTGAGCCGGGGCCAGCCCGCGGTTGATGATGTTCGACAGCGATTCGACGTTGCCGTTTCCATTCGGAAACATCAGATCAAGCACCATCACCGCGTTGCCGTTCGCATCCATCTTGTCCGTCTTCCGGCGAGGGCAGGAGAGTTGCCATTCCTTCAAGGCGTTGATGACCATCGGCGGGGCAGGGACGACACGTTCGCCAGCTTCGGACTTTGGCCGGCCGATTTCATTGAACCGATCGGCACGTTGATGCACCCGGATTTCTCGCTTATCGAAATCGACGTCGCTCCAGCGCAGGCCGCGAAGTTCTGAGGCTCGCAGGCCGGTGAAGATTGCCGTCAGCAAGAGAGGGCGCCAGCGCCCGTCCAGTGCGCCGACAATGGCCTTGATCTCCTCGCGGGAGGGAATATCCACCCCGATCTTGAGTCTGCCCTTCTGGCGCTTCTCCTGGCGGCGTTCGGTGCCTTGCTTGCGCTTGCCTCGCATATCCCGAACGGGGTTCTTTGAGGTCAGTCCGCGTTCCAGCGCGTCAGACAGGAGCGAACTCAAGCTGACCAGCACCTTGCGCCCCATCGCGGGGGAACGGCCTTCATCGCGCAGCTTATCTTCAAATGCCCGCACAGCCGGCACGTTGAGCTTCGACAACAGCGTGTCGCCCAGAAACGGCTTAATATGAAGCTCGATATGCTGGCGGTACTGATCCGTTGTGGATCGCTCGAGGCCAGACGCTTCGGCAGAAGCCAGCCAGAAATCTGCGGCTTTTCCAACCGTCACGCTGTCGGTGTCAGCAACGTGCGTGCCGTCCCTGACTTCGACGTGAGCTGTTGCCGAGAAGCCGTCAGCTTCCTTCTTCTTTGCGAAGGTCTTCAGCCGGCGCTTGCCCTTGGTGTCGACATAGTCGACCACCCAGGCGGTCTTTTCTTCGCCCTTGGCATTCGTCCACGTGCGCTTGCGAATGCTCACTATCGGTTCTCCGGCCTTTGCACCGACCAGCCAAGCATCCGCATCTTGTCAGCAAGTCTATCGAGTGCCCTGTCGACAGATGACGTGACCATCCTCTCCAACTCGGCGAAGCGGGCGTTGTGATTGTCAATGTCGCCTTCGGGCCAGACATGACCCTGAAGTAGTTCGACTTCCTTGGCAGGCAATCCGCCAAGGAAGACCAGCGCGAGCTCTTCCACACGTTTTCGTTGTTCATTGTCGATCGGCTGGTTGAGAAGGTCGATCATCCTCCACAACAGGGTACGGGCAGTCGACAGTTCGTCAAAATCCCCACTGAAATCAAAGCTATCGGCGAGACGCGCCACAATTTCGGCGGTCATGCTCCGATGGTTTTCGGCTGCGGCGTTTTCCACCTTCACCTTCAGGTCTTCCGGAATACGCAGTCGGAAGTGCAAATCTTCTCTAGCCATGCCTCACCAATGACACACAAACTCGTTGACAGCTATGCCACACCCATGACACACACACACATGCCACACCAATGACGCACCAACAAGCGCCATCGTTTCGGGTGGTTAACAAGGAGTGAGGCCATTGAACAGCAAAGACGACATACTCGACCTGATTTGGGGAGTGCAGGCGATCGCCGACCTGATCGGAAGAACCTACCAGCAAACGCATCACATGATCGCCACAGGAAAACTCCCGATGGTGAAGCAGATCGGCGAGCGGCACGTAGTCAGCCGCAGCAAGCTGATCGCATTCTTCATGGAAGACGCGGCATGACCAACTCCGCTCAACTAATCGAACTGGACGGCCAGCGCGTTTCGCTCAAGGGGGAGATGGTCAGCCTGACTGGCCTATGGAAGGCGGCGGGCTCCGATCCGTCTAAGCAGCCGGCCAAGTGGCGTGAACTGCCATCGACCAAAGAGTTCGCGGCGCACGTCGCTGATGTAGTCCTCCGAAAATCGGAGGATGAGATTTTCACGGTCGCACGCGGTCGGAACGCCCAGACCTTCGCCCACTGGCACATTGCCATGAGCTACGCCCGCTATCTCGATCCGGCCTTCGCCGTTCGCTGCAACGAGATCGTCCGCACTCACATGGAGCATCGGCTTGCGCCCGCTTCCGACTTCCCTGCCGAGTTGATGGAAATGATCAAGCGCACGGACGGCATCGTTCGGATGCTGGCGAAGAAGGTGACGCGGATCGAGCACGCTGTCGCGGACGGTGTGCAGCACGAGCCGGCGGCGTTCACGATCACCGTCGAGCCTCGCAAGGGGAAGGCAGCTTGATGCAGGTCTCATTTGAAAGCAACGGCGCTGCCACTCCTGAGTTTCGCGCCGCAATCCTTGGGGAATTGGTTCGACATATATCGGTGCAGCTCACTGCGCTGCCATATGGCGAAGCCTTGTCTCACATCATGAAGGCATCCGCGTGCACAGAGGAACAAGTAGGCGGCGAGGTACTTCGCGCCTGGTTCCTTCTCGATAGGTCTTGGATCATGGAATCCAGCCAATTCGGCGTGATTTCGGCAGGAACCACCGCAAAGCCGACGCCCTTCGTCACCGATTACATTTGGGAAGATCAGGTTTGGATGTCCCGCGTAGAAGAGGGCGCGTGATGTCCAACCAGAAAGCAAAAGGCCCGGCCAGGACTGCAATCCTGCCGAGCCGTGGTTCCCACAATTCCCCCAAAGGAAATGAAATGAACGTGCATAACAGTACCACGGCCGCGGCGTGTGCGGCAACCGTGCCGTATCCGGCGCACTCACCCATCGACGAAATGGACGCAGCCATAGCGAGGTTGCGCACGATCCGTGCCGCTGTCTTGGCTGATAGCTTGGGTCTGGCCGAATACAGCATGTGCGACGCCGAAATCATGATCAGCGATGTTCTCGACCAACTCGACCCGATCCGCACCTTCCTCGCTGAGGAGAATATGCCCTTCCTCGAATGCCGGCGCGAATGGTTCGCCCGGAAGGGCGGTGTGGCATGAGCGCTTCATCGATCATCGATCCCTCCAAGCTGTCGATCGAGCAGATGTTCGCCCTGCGCACGGCGCTCGGCACTGTCTTCAACGTCATGAGCGGCTTGCTCTGCCAGCCGAAATTCTATCGGCAGAACGAGCTCGACGAGGCCGGAGAAATGCTCGACCTCCTTCAGGAAGAGGTGGGCCACGCAATTGACGCCCTGAGACAGGAGGCCCTTACGCGGAAGCCGGTGACAGGCGGCGACCTCCGTCGGCAGGTGTTCTTTGCAGCCGAGGACTGGGCCGATGGCTCGTGCGAGCCACGCGCGGCCCTCAAAGGGCTGATCAATGCCCTGACGCCAATGGCCGAGAGGAGAGTTGCAGCATGAGACCTCGCACACTTCCAACATCGCTTACCGACACGCTGCGTCCGACCGGTAACGTCGAACTCGTCAGGCAGCTCGCGGACGAACTGGCCGAGTCCATGCGCCTGATCCACGGCGGCGCATGGCGCATCCTGATCGACCATGAAGTGCATTTCGTTGTGGTGAGGATGCAATGAGGCTCTTACGCTCCCTCCTGGCGCTCTACCACGCGCGCCGAGCCGTCCACCTCCAACGCCGGTCAGATTGGCACGCTGACCGCTTCTACGATCTGCGCGCCACCAGTCGGCCGGCAATGTCTGCCGCCGAGCTTTTCCTTCTCGCATCGATCGTCGGTGTCGGCCTTGCCGGCATCTGGATCGGGATCATCTGGAGGGCGGCATGAACGCCGTTGCCAACCGCAAAGCGGCTTCGGCCGTCAACATCTTTGATCCAGTTGCTCGCCTCGCCGATGTTCCTGATCTCGCTAGAAGTGGAAGACGCCGTCGGTTCGAGCCTAAGGCTTCCAGGCAATGGCTGTGGCCGAAGACGCGACCAAACCAACGCGATGCGTTTCGCGCATGGAAGTACGTCGCAAGCCAGGTCATTCGCGAAGCCCGGTATGAGCACCGCACGCTCGCTGCGTTCGCTGACTTCATCAACTGGAAGTCCGGCAAGATATTCGCGAGCAATGAAGACCTTGGCCGTGCAGCGGGAGGGTTCTCCGCAAAGACCGCATCCAGGGACGTCGCAGCATACGTCGCCTTGGGAATCATCACGATCGATCTTGGCTGGCGCCGCAAGGAGGGAAAGATCGTTCGCTGCCGCACGATCACGCTTGCCGTACCGATCAATCTGCCAGCTTCGGTCACGCTCTCGGGGATCGAAAATCATGTGGACCACTGCGGTCCAGATGGAGGGGCAGAATGATCGAAAATCATGTGGACCACAGTGGTCTCATCACCCTTGAAAGCATAAGAGCCGCCACCATCGCTGTTTTCCCACTGGCGTTTAGACAGAGCGAGGTTCGGTCGGCGGCTCATCAGCTCGGCGCGCGCAATCGATACCAGGGGCAGCAGTGGTGGGCAGCGCACATCAAGCGCCATCGCCGGTCCCTTCGCGATCTCGGGCTCAGCGCTGAACTTATCGACCGTGAAATCGAACGCTACGGTAGTGCAGTCAGCCGAGCCCTTCTTCTTCCAAAGCAATCTTATGGCTCAACACCGGATGGTGCAGCATGACCATTGACGCAGGTAATGCCGGCCGCACAGCGGTCGGCGGGGGTACAGGGACTAAGTCCCTGTCGGGGTTCGGGGCGGAGCCCCGTGGACAGGTAGAGAACGTCATCCGCGCGCGCGCCTTCGTTCCACTTGCAGCCGGCCAATGGGTGTTGGCCTATGT
>NZ_JBFUKO010000369.1:0-5333 GCF_056400805.1 Aminobacter sp. P4_H6_2 | reverse complement strand
CCCCCCACTACTGTGGTGAGTCAGCTTTTGGACGATCTCCGAGATGATCGAAATGACCGAGATGAGGTCGAGAGCAGACGCCATCTCCTCTCGACGCAACGGCGTCAAACGGGCATTCTTGAGGATGTTCATTCGGACCCTCCGGTGAGTGCTGAAGCTTGGTAACTCCAGTCTCCTCGGTCCGGTCCGAATGGACAACCAATTGAATACTCACAACTAGGCGCCGGCATCGTAGTCAGGCTGCAACAGGGCAGGCTAGGACCGTCAGCCGCGCCGCGCCGCCTCGATCGCGGCGACGTCGATCTTCCTCATCTCCATCATCGCGGCGAATGCGCGTTTTGCTTCGCCACCGCCTGCAGCCAGCGCCTCGGTCAGCACGCGCGGCGTGATCTGCCAGGAGATGCCCCATTTGTCCTTGCACCAGCCGCAGTCACTTTCCTGGCCGCCATTGCCGACGATGGCGTTCCAGTAGCGGTCGGTCTCTTGCTGGTCGTCGGTGGCGATCTGGAACGAGAAGGCTTCGTTATGTTTGAACATCGGCCCGCCATTGAGACCGAGACAGGGGATGCCCGCGACCGTGAAGTCCACCGTCAGCACGTCGCCGGCCTTGCCGGACGGGTAGTCGCCGGGAGCGCGGTGAACGGCACTGACCGAACTGTTCGGAAAGGTCTCGGCGTAGAAGCGGGCTGCGGACTCGGCGTCCTTGTCGTACCAGAGGCAGATCGTGTTCTTGGCCGTCATTGCTTGTCCTCCCGTTTTTGATGCCCGTTCCCGCCGGTTTCGCAATGGCTGAAAGGCTATAGCAGCATCGGTGCCGGGTCGAGGACCTGCGCCATCAGTCCTGACATCACCACCCATTGACGAACTCATACCCGATTGGCTATGAGTTATTCATAGTCAATCGGGTATGAGTTATGTCTCAGCTTCACGACGCCGTGTTCCGCGCGCTTTCCGATCCCACGCGCCGCGGGCTGTTCGAGCGTCWTTGCCGCGAGGGGGATACATCAGTCGTGGGACTGCTGTCTGATGCCGGCGTCTCGCAGCCGGTGGTTTCCAAACATCTCAAAATACTGAAGGCTGCGGGGCTGGTGCGCGACCGGCACGAAGGCCGCTACACCTATTACAGCGCCGAGCGCGATGCACTCAGGTCGCTGATCGACTGGACGACCGAGATGACCGGCTTCTGGCACGACCGCTTCGACGATCTCGACAATCTGCTCAAGAGGATGGACCAATGACCGAAACGATGGAAACGACACGCTCAGTCGTGGTCGAGCGTGAATTCCCCCACCCGCCGGAAAAGCTCTGGCGCGCGCTCACCCAATCCCATCTCATCGCCGAATGGCTGATGAACAACGATTTCATCCCCGAAGCAGGCCGCCGCTTCACGCTTTCCGCCGACTGGGGTCAGGTCGATTGCGAAGTCGAGATTGTCGAGCCGAACCGCTCGCTCGCCTATCGCTGGGACACCAAGGACCTCAGGAGCGTCGTCACCTGGACGCTCGCCCCCACCGCTTCAGGCACCAGACTGCGCATGGAGCAGCGCGGTTTCACCACCGCCCAAAAATCCTATTTCCAGGGCGCGACAGTCGGCTGGCCGCGCTTCATCGCCGCGCTGGGTGACGTCGTGGCAAAACTGGACTGACCGTCGCCTCGCCGGGGCACCGTCAATCGAATTCCGGGAATATTGCAATGAACTCAGTGATCCGCACCGTCCATCGCTGGACCGCGCTCGTCTTCAGCCTGATCGTCGCATCGATCTTTGCCGGCATGGCCCTCACCACCTTGCCCGAGTGGTTCTACTACCTGCCCCTGCCGCCGCTCGCCATACTGATCCCGACCGGCATCTACATGTTCTTCCTGCCCTATTTCGGCGGCGGGCAGGACGCTTTGCCGGCTGCAAAGGGCCACGCCTGATGGCCAAGGATGCGGCACCCAAGCTGCTGTCAGGCGGCAACCCGCAGATCGCGAAGGGCTACGGCGACGCCGTCGTCCAGTCCTATATCGACGCCATGCCAGGCTGGAAACAGGACGTTGGCCGCCGCCTCGACGCGCTGATCTCCGAAGCGGTTCCAGGCGTCACCAAGGCCGTGAAGTGGAACTCGCCTTTTTACGGCATGCAGGAAGGCATCTGGTTCCTCGGATTCCACTGCCTGACCAAATACGTCAAGGTCGCGTTCTTCAAGGGAGCGTCGCTTTCGCCACTGCCATCCGGTACCTCCGAGCAGGCCGACGTGCGCTATCTCGACATCTATGAAGGCCGCCCGTTCGACGAGCGACAGTTCTCCGACTGGGTCAGGCAGGCAAGCGCCTTGCCAGGCGAAAAGATGTGAGGCGCTCCGATCTGACAGATGCCATTCCTCAATGGGCCAATTGAAAGGCTGCCTTTTCACGAACGAGGTCGGCCGAAACCATCATCTGCGACAGCTGCGCTACCGTTGTAGCGGGCTTCCAATCCAGTATCCGCCCCGCCTTGGCCGGGCTGCCAAGCAGGAGATCGACCTCCGAAGGCCGGCGGAATGTCGGATCGATATGGACAAGCTGGCGCTTGGTCTCGGAACATTGGCCCACTTCGTTGTCCCCGGCCCCAACCCAATCAAGATCGATCCCTGCCGCCGCGAAGGATTGGGTGGCAAAATCCCGGACGGTGGTGGCGACACCCGTTGCGAGAACGAAGGTATTGGGCTCCTCCGCCTGGAGCATGCGCCACATGCCGTCGACGAACTCGCCCGCAAATCCCCAGTCGCGCTTGGCGTCGAGATTGCCCAGTGTCATGCGGGACTGCAGGCCAAGCCGGATACGGGCCGCGCCGACACTGATCTTGCGTGTCACGAATTCCTGGCCACGCAACGGCGACTCGTGATTGAACAGGATGCCGGAGCTTGCAAAGATCCCATAGGACTCCCGATGCCGAAATCTTCCTCCGCCATGAAAATGAAGGCCTTCGCTTCCTGCATATGCTTGAGGAGGATGTTGTCGGGCTGATAGCCGAGGACGGAGACATTGAGGCCGGCCTTTTTCAAGGCATCCTTGTATTGCGGTCCGTCGCCGATCACGACCAGCTTCTTGTCCGGCGCCGGAAGGCCTCGATGATCAGCGGTATCTTCTTGTAAGGCACCATGCGTGAAGAGGTGAAATAATAGTCGCCCTTCGTTTGGCCGATCTGGAAATACTTCGTATCCACGCCGGGATAAATGACGTCCGAGTTCCTCCGGTAAGCCTTCCAGATTCGACGTCCGATATAGTGCGAACAGGCGATGAAATGGTCGACGCCATTTGCAGTCCGGGTATCCCAGATCCGGGCCCTGTGCAGCACCGCCCTGGCTACGACACCCCGAGGCTTGCCATCGAAACCTTGTTCCCTGAGGTATTGATGCTGCAGATCCCAAGCATATCGCATCGGCGTGTAGCAGGCTTCGCCGCGCGCTACTACTTTCGAAGCTGTTGTTGAAATGAGCCGATACGGCGGACGACGGCAGCCTTGGYAAATCCAGGGCCTGTTGACAGCATGCGGCGGCGGCTCGAATGCTACGCCGGCTGCACCTCGATCGTCACATGCGACAGGTCGTGGATATGGGCGAGCCTCGACTTGTAGGTCTCAGGCGTCGCCGGCGCGCTCGACTTGAGCGATACGATCGCTGCGTGATGACCGGGCCCGACCTGCCAGACATGCAGGTCGGTGATCACGTCCTTGTCCGATTGCACCGCCTCGCGGATTTCCGCCGGCAGGTCCTCGCCCAGCGGTGTGTAGTCGACCAGCACGCGGCCGGCGTCGCGGATCAACGTCCACGACCAGCGCGCGATGACAAGCGCGCCCACGATGCCGATCGCCGGGTCGAGCCACAGCCAGCCATAGATCGCCCCCGCGATCAACGCGCCGATCGCCAGCACCGAGGTCAGCGCATCGGCCAGCACATGCACATAGGCGGCGCGCAGATTGTTGTCGTGCCCGCCATGGGAGTGACCATGGTCATGCTGATGGCCGTGGTCGCTGTCATGCAGCAGCCAGGCGCTGGCAAGGTTCACCGCAAGCCCAGCCACTGCAATCATGATCGCTTCACGGAAATTGATATGCACCGGGGCAAACAGCCGGCCAACGCTCTCCCAGCCGATCAGGATCGCCACGATCGCCAGGATCACCGCGCTGGCGAAAGCCGCGAGGTCGCCGATCTTGCCGGTGCCGAAGGTGAAACGCGGATTATGCGCCTGCCTGCGCGCGAACACATATGCAAGGGCTGCGATCAGCATCGCCGCCGCGTGCGTCGACATGTGCCAGCCATCGGCCACTAGCGCCATCGAGCCGTAGATCGTGCCGGCGACGATCTCCACCACCATCATCGTCGTCGCCAGCGCGATGACGAACATCGTGCGTCGCGCGTTGCGGTCGTGACGGTCGCCCAAAAAGACGTGTTCATGCGCCGCCGCGAAAGGCGCATGCGGATGAACATGATGGTGGTCATGCCCGTGCGGGTGCGGATGGGCGTGGGTCATTTCAAATAGGTCCTGATGACATCGATCAGCTCTTCGCCGCCGCGCTGGCGTTCCCTTGGGTCGGCCGGCTCGAGCACGTGGTCGCGGATATGATCTTCCATCAGTTCCGCCGTCAGCCCGCCGACGGCGCCGCGCACGGACGCGACCAGTTGCAGCACGTCAGCACAGCCAAGCTCAGCCTCAAGCGCCCGTTCGACCGCCTCAACCTGGCCCTTGATGCGGCGAACCCGCGCCAGCAGCTTGGCTTTTTCCTTGATCACATGCGACATCGCCGCCTCCTATAATATAGGGGGGTATCCTATTTTATCTTGAAGCTGGCGGCAATGCACAATCGAGGCGAACACCTGTGACCATCCGTTGACCCCACCGCCCCTTCCCGCCACTGTCGCGACTGGATTCGGCAAAATGGCAGGAGCGCTCCATGAAGCTCGACGGCAAGACGGCGATCATCACGGGTGGCGCCAGGGGCATCGGCTATGCCATTGCCGAGCGCTTCCTCAACGAAGGCGCGCGCGTGGTCATCGCCGACATCGATCAGGAGCAAGGTGTCGCCGCCGAACGCGACCTCGCAAAGCTCGGCCAGATGCGTTTCGTCCGCGCCGACGTCGGCAAGCGCCTCGACGTCCACAATCTGGTCGCCTCGACCATCGATGCTTTCGGCGACGTCGACATCCTGGTCAACAACGCCGGCATCACCCATCAGGCGGACTTCCTCGATGTCACCGAAGACGACTTCGATCATGTGTTGCGCGTCAACCTCAAGGGCGCCTTCCTCGCAGGGCAGGCGGCGGCGCGTTACATGGTCGACAAGGTCAAGTCGGGTGGCGCGCCCGGTGCCATCA
>NZ_JBFUKO010000368.1:0-5343 GCF_056400805.1 Aminobacter sp. P4_H6_2 | reverse complement strand
GCTCAAGACCGCTCATCCGATCAATGTGATTGAGATTGCGGCGCGAGTGCAAAATGAAAATCCAGGCGAAAACGTTGCCCTCGAAGACATCCAAAGCGCCGTATTGGATMGTGCTCAGGCGACTGGAAAGCCGATTATTTTCGAGACGATGAACATTACCTACGCAGCTTGATGGGCTCGCCTCTCCACTCCACGCCGCTTAGAACTGAATTTGCGTTTCCAGACGCGCCGCTTTTTTGCAGCCATACATTTGATCTTCAGCCAATCGGCGGTGCGACCCGATTGATAGGGCTTTTAGCGCTGCTTAGCTTGCGCCACGTGGTTTGCGTGGGGCAGGGTTAAAGGCAAGGTGAAGATTGCCGAAGACAAAGCAGACGCGGCACTCGGCAAGATTGCTGACCACAAGCTCCATGTTGCTGAGACCTACGTCAGCAAGCAGGGGCACCGCGAAGCGACCGACCAAGTGATGGAGGCCATTGGCGCGGTTAAGACCGCCGTCGAAGACACCAACCTTCGTATCGATCGCATGTGGGAGAGCCATGGCAAGCCGGCGCCACTGGCGAGGCAGTAGGATTGCCTGCTTTGCCACTCGGTCGGCATGTGCTAATTAGCGCCTGCTAACTGAACGTTGGGCAGATTGCTTACCCCGTCACCGTCCTATGAGTGGCGGGGTTTTTTTGTATTCTTGGCCCGATTTGGTTGTGTTGCCAGCGCCCATATATTGAGGTGATGAACAAGATGGACAGACTTTCGCGCGCCCACTTGTGAAGCCGGTTGGGGCGGGGCGAGTTGAAGAACTCGTCGAACACGGCTTGCCACGTGCCGCGTTCGTCTCCTGCTATGTCACAAGCCATAAGTGCCATGGCGATCTCCTTAAAAAGACTGCCGTGGCCCTTGCGGCTTCGCTATCGCCAGAGGCGATTGATGCGCATCGACATGGCGCGGTCCTTTTTGCCTATCTGGGAACGGAACGCTCTGGCCCAGCCGCCGCCGAAGCCTGATGCCATCACAGGTCGGCCTCGACCGTAACCATTGTTGGCCAAGGCCTAGGAAGAAGCAACGGTGTCTCGGAAAATGAGTTTGCTCCAGCAGTTGCCTACGATATCAAGAACATGTGCGACCGGACAATCGACAGCATGGTTGCATATCTCGCTCGATGTCTTGGGTGAAGCGTGCGCCAGAGCATCTGCCAAGTGCTGAATACTATCAAGACAGCCCTCTTTGACGAAAGGTGGTCTAGAGGAGGTGTTTCGCCATGCGCGCAATGTTGTCGTCGCTACGCTCGTATAGCCGCTGGCATTAATGCCCTGGAGCATACCGCTTCCATCCATGTGGTGGGCACGATAGATCTGAGCATCGCGGGCTATTTCGTCGCGGCCTTGGGTGTCGTGCTATTCGGTCTCAATTTGCTGGATGGCCTCTACAAGCTATCCAAAGCCAAGCGCGGGATGCTTCTCCAACTCGTCGTCATTGCCATGCACTTGCTCATTACGGTTCGCGTTGCCCAATTAATCGTGGCGCTAAGAACGCCAGCATAGGGCTTGGAGCTACCCATTTTTCCCGCTTGCGCCGCAATCCTGCAATATGATCGCCCCGCTGCCGCAAGGTGGCGGGGCTTTTCCGCGTTCAGGCTCAGACAAATGCCTGCTCGGACGGTTCTTCCAAGCAGGCATTTGCATCACGCGCGGCATTTGGGTGTGCCTGGGGGGCGGGGGGATACCGACGCAATGCTCTCTTGTAGGATGTAAGGCGTCGCGCCGGCACTCTACCCCGCCAACCCACGGCAATCTTGCGCTCCCGTTCCACCGTATGCAATTAGCTCAATGGATTGACCATGCCCACTAACCCTGTCGGTCCATCCTAGCTTGGCGGAGATGTACCCAGTTCCGCGTCCGTTAAGCCTGACCAATCAAGAGCCCCGCGCCGAAAGGTAGTGGGGCTTTTTCTGTTTTGTGGAACCTGATTTGAACGAAAGACGTTTTGATGAGCGGAGCTGCATGGGCGTGGTGTTATCCTTTCAGAACGCCCATCAAGGAGATCCATCTGGTGGGTCTTCGAAAGTCCGCGGAGCGCGTCCCCGCCCTCCTACGCGCTTCAGAATGGGCCTGTCGGCGAGGGGGCCGGCAGGTTTTTTCAGCAAAATAGCAGGCCACGAATGGCCTCTAGGCGAGAGCAGCTATGGTTCGCCKGCCGGTTGCCCCCCTGTGCCGCGGCTGTGAGCGCATCGATCATTTCGTCGGAAAACACGTGACCGGGGCATAGATCCATGGCCAGTTGATATGCCCTATAGCGAAGCGTAGCTGGATCATGTTCTTCCGCCGCAAGTTGGCGGAGTGCGCTCTTTAAGACGTCAAAGTCAAAGGCGGACACCGGGACAGCCGGAACTGCGCATTGCTTCCTGTCGAATGTTTGATCGCTCATCAGATCCTCCAAGTCGAACGAAAGGTTGCGCTCTAGAAAGGCGGGCGCCGATGACGGCGGCAGCCTCAATTCAATATGTGCAGCCTTTTTCCTATTCAAGATCGGCACCAAGGCCGCACCTGAACGGCACTTCCGCGAAGGTTCGCAGGCGCCTTTTCTGCAGTCGGGGCATCAGGATTTCAGTTGTGGCCGCCTGAGTTATCGTGTCTCGCCCGCCGTCATCACCCTACTAGTGCCGGTTTTTTTATTCTTGGCCCGATTTGGTTGCATTGCCAGCGTCGAAATATTGAGGTGATGAACAAGAGGGACAGACTTTCACGCGCCTACTTGTGAAGCCAGTTGGGGCGGGCGAGTTGAAGAACTCGTCGAACACGGCTTGCCAGGTGCCGCGTTCGTCTCCTGCTTAGTCACAAACCATAACTGCCATGGCGATCGCTCCTTTTGGAAGAAGGCTGCCGTAGGCCGTTCGGTTTCGCCGATCTGGCGATTGACGCACAAAGGCAGGCCGCCGTGACCGTTTTCCCTTTCAGCGACTCATGTTAGCCTGACAGAGTTGAACTCTCCACTCTCCCATCCCTAGCCCCGCTGCCGAAAGGTGGCGGGGCTGTCATGCGTTTGGCGCCCGACTACGCGTCGCGCAATTCGATGACCGGGTAGAGGCCCCACTGCCGCCTCAACGTTCAAGCAACTCTTCAACGTCCTTCAGTGTCATTCGTCTTAACGCAAGATTGGCGACCATTTACTTCATGGCACTCTCTCCCTGAACCGCTGCCTGCGTAAACCAATGTGATAGTTATAAGGACTGCTAGCCATGCAAGAGCTATCTTGGTCATGTAAGCCTCCTTTGTAACATTGACTGTGTTGCGCGGGTTGGGGGGGGGCAGGCGCTACTCTACGATTTTCCAATATGAGTCCTTGCGGCTCACCTTCCCGTCGCGAAACGTGTAGAAGTCGCAACCTTGGACCTCCTTTCTCACCCCTTCGGGGGTGGTCCCAGTGAGGGTCCATTTTGAGATGCCAGTATTGGCATTTACATCCACAAAATGCTCATCGTTGCCGTAGTGGACATCGGGCAAACCTGCAAAGCGTCCTGCCAGCGCTTCTCGTACGTTCCGCTTGCCTTCAAAACGAGCCCCCCACGGCTTGTCTCCTCTCGGCATTTCCAAAACACAATCGTCAGAAAAGAACGCCATGATGCGATCCAGGTCGTGTGCGTTGAAGGCGTCACAAAGCTCCGTCAGTGTCGTTCGAATGTTCATCGCTTCGCCTCCTCTGAAATGGGGCCTGTCGGCTGACGGGCTGGCTGGCCTTTAAGTTCCTTGGCTGGCACTATCGCTAGGCGCGCGCCGGTGCGCCGGCAGGTCTCCAGGCGCCGCAGGAACGGCCTGTCCAACCTCAGTTGGCAGGCCGTTCCTGCGATCAAGGCACTAGCACCTCCGTCACGGTCGCATGCCATACCGCGCCGCCGCCGCTTCCGGAAAACCACAAGCCATCTCAGGGCCGTAGCGACGCAACCTTTTTCGCTCGCGAGCAGAAGTGCCAGTCGCGCCGGGGTCCCACATCGACGTGGACGATCCCCGTGCTGCAGTAGGTGCCGACACCGCCTATTCCATCTAGACTGCGAGCGTAGCTGGCAATCTGGCCCGGGTTGACGCCCGGAATTCTGATATCGGCAGCTTTGCATTTCGCGTGCATGGAGCGACCCGACCTCGGACGATAGCCTGAGGTCACGACAGGCCGTTTTCCAAATCTTCGGTGCAAGATTGCCAGCACAGCGCTGAGCTGGGCTGGAAAGCAGTTGATTCTGACATTGTCGGTCTGCTTGGTGTAGGCGACTTCAAGTTTGCTCTCCAAATCGGGAGTGAGATCCTGAAGGCCTCTTGGGTGATGAGCCTCCGGAGCCTGGCTTGCGTATAGCGAGGCGACGGACAGACCGCAGATCATGACGCCAGTAGCAAGTGTTGTAGCTGTGGACATAGGCATTGGGGAACTCCAGGTCGAGTTGCCATTCCAAAGTGCCAGAAAGTCAGGAAGCACCCTCATTAGTTGCATCGAATTGGGCTCAATTGTGGCAACGAGGGGTTGGAAGTGCTTGCATCTTTCCTGCGATGGTCGCCCCGAATTCGGCAGGTGATCGCGCTTGCCGTTAGGGCAGAAAAATCCACTCCGCGCCGGGCCGGCGCTTTGATCCTCGTCCACCCAGAGGTCACTTTGCGAACACTGGAGTGAGCATCCAAGGGTCGGCTCGCCCAAGCGCCATACGTCAGCCTGATATGAATTGACTCCGCAAGGCATTTGTTCCTATTTTGTTCCTATGACTATGCTGTCCGAATACCCCTCCGATAAGGTCATCGTCTCATGCGAGAAGTGCGGGATGTGGAAGCAATACGACAGAGACGCCATGGTCCGAACTGGGGGAGACCGCACGCTGGCGTACTTGCTCGATGAGATTGTCGCGCGCGCCGGATGCACCAAAAACCAGAACCTTAGCGTCTACGACCGGTGCGGCGCGAAATACGAGGACCTGCTTCGGCTGATGGGGGGCGGAAACGCTTATGCAAAGGCGAAGGGTGGGTGAGGCCCGGCGAAGCTGCAGCGGTTCTTTCGGGAGTATGGGCGGGGTAGGATGATCGGCTGCGTGAGCTCGGGGTTGATTCTTATGAAATCGGGATCCCACCATTTGCAGGCCGACTCCTGGCCAGTTGAGTCGCTGCGCATCGTCGCGACCAATGCCCGTCGATGAGACGGATGTCGACGAATGGCACCGCTACGACTTCGATCAACAGATGATGACGGAAACCCGTCCCAAGAAGCACCGCGCGACGGTCCTTGAATACCTTGAGATAGATGGGTTCACGATCCCCATTGAAGAAGGCCTCGATGCGGAGGCCAATAAGGCGATAACGTCGGAAGGTTCGTTTT
>NZ_JBFUKO010000367.1:0-5355 GCF_056400805.1 Aminobacter sp. P4_H6_2 | reverse complement strand
GTCAATGGCTATGCGCTGGCCGGCGGGCTGGAGCTGATGATGTGCTGCGACATGACGATCGCCGCCGAGGACGCGATGCTGGGCGAGCCGGAAGTGCGCCACGTCTCAGCGCCGCCGACGCTGATGCTGCCCTGGACGGTGCCGATGATCCATGCCCGCCACCTGATGTACACCGGCGACCTGGTCGACGGCCGCGAGGCCGCGCGCATCCACCTCGTCAACAAGGCGGTGCCGCGCGACCAGTTGAAGGCCGAGTCAGAAAAGCTGGCGCGCAAATGCGCCCGCATGCCCGGCGCTTCGATCAAGTTCGCCAAGGCAGCGCTCAACCACCAGCAGCAGACCGCAGGCCTGGAAAGCTCGTGGACCTATAACCGCGAAACCACCGCGATCCTGCATGGCTCGGAAGAGGGGCGTAGTTGGATGCGGCTGCTCAAGGAGCATTCGCTGAAGGAATTCCTCGACATCCGCGAAAAGCCGTTCCGCGATCTCGATTGAATTGGATCATGCGTCAGGCGCCCCTGGGCGCCTGACCTCCACCTGCCTGCAGCGCCTCGAACAGTTCCGCGTTGTTGCGCAGAAAACGTGACTGCACGATCTGCCCCTTGTCCGACAGTTCGCCCTTGCTGCGCTCTGCTGGTGTTGTCGCCAGATCAAAGCGAGCAATCATTGTCGAACCGCCGGGATTGGCCGCGTTCCAGCCGGCGATGCGCGCGCTAAGTTCATCAACGCGATCCTTGCCCGCCGCCGAGGCAAGAATCAGCGCCACCAGCCGCTCGCGGTTCTCGCCTGAAATCACGATGTCGTCGGCCAGCGGCGCGCATTGCGCCAACAACCCAGCGCGCAGCGGGCCGGTGCGCACCTTGACCCCGCTCGACAGCTTGAAGTCCTCGGCAAGACGGCCATCGAAGCCGAAAACCGGAATGCCGTCCGAGCGCGAAAGCAGCACAGCAGCGTCGCCGGTGCGGTAAAAGCCAAACTCATCTTTGGGCAGTTCGACCCTGCCGCCCTCGATGAGGTAGCAAGGTGCTATGTTGGGGCCTGAAACACGCAATTCGCTGCGGCCGTCGATATCGACCAGCGCGAGCTGGTGCCCAGGTAGGGGATGGCCAAGTTCACCCGGCCGCTCCAGCGGCGCCGGCGACAGCGTGATAGTCGAGGCGGCCTCGGTCGCGCCATAGCCTGACAGGATCTGGAAATCGCCATGCCTGTCGCGGAAATGGGCGAGCCGGCGCCACAGCTCGGCATCGATACCTGCACCGGCAAAAAAGATCGCCCGTAGTTTGCCGGTGAAGGCGCGCGCGGCTGGCTCATCATTCTCCAACCGGTCAAGCAGCAATTTCAGACCAAGCGGCACGGCGATATGCATGGTCGGAGAAACCTCCTCCATGATCCGCACGCTCGCAGCCATTGTAGATGGGCTGGGCGCGGCATCGACATGCATAGCGCCACCGTTCCAGATCACCTTGAATATATTGTCGAGGCCACCGAAAACATGATGCCACGGCAGCCAGTCGACCAGCACCGGCGGGGTTTCGGCGACGAACGGCCACATCGCGGCGATAGCGCCCTGGTTGGACGAAATCATGCCGCGCGTTATCGGCACGCCCTTGGGTGCGCCGGTGCTGCCCGAGGTGAAGAAGATTGACGCCCAGTCATCGGGCGAGGTTTGTTCGTCGGCATCGAACGCCGTTTCGCCCGCGTTTTCGCGCACAAGATCGGCAAGCGAAACCGCATTCATGCCTTCGATGGCCGGGTGGCCCGCCGGTGCGACAATCAGAGTGGGTTTGACGGCGACAAGAAACGGCTTCGTCGCGGGGCTTTCGACACCGTCGCGGAAAGGGAAGGGGGGCAGCGCGGCATGAACGAAACCGCCCGAGAGACAGGCCAACTTGAGCACCAGCGCATCGATGCCCGCAGGCGCCAGCGTTGCCACGCAATCGCCCTTGCGCAGGCCATGGAGGCTGGCAAGCACCTGTCGCATGGCGCGGGAACGGGAAAGGGCGGCACCATAGCTGATAGAGGGCCTGGCGCCATCGGCAGGCTCGGACAACAGGGTCCTGTCGGGCTGCTCGGCCGCCCATGTGGCGAGCCGCGCAAAAATGTCCGGCAGATCGCCGGGCAGGGGGGTCGAACTGCGATAAAGGCGGCGCCCGTCCGGGAGCTGCTCTTCAATCAGCTCCTGGCCTGGGGCCACCAGGAAACTCATCGGGCTTCCTGCCTCTCGGCTACATCGGCCTGCCGTGCCGACAACGCCTTTTCATAGACGCTCGACTGATAGGCGATGAGTTCTTCGAATGCGGCGGTAGCGGCGGCCGCGTTGCGGGCGCGCAAGGCTTCCAGGATATCGGCGTGTAGCGATACGACGCGGCCGCGCTCGCGGAAGCGGAACGAGATCATGTTGGTTGCCGGGATCAGCGAGTCGTTGACCACCAGCATGATGAAGCGCAGCTCGTTGTTGCCGGTTGCCTGGGCGATGGCATGGTGGAAGGCGACATCGAGCCGGCAAAATTCCTCGTCGGAAATGTCGTCGCGCTCGAAAGCATCCAGTGTTGCCTCGATCGATTCGAGGTCTGCGCTGGTGGCGCGTTCGGCGGCAAGCTGAACGCAGGTGCGGCCAAGCAAAAGCCGGGCTTCGACAATTTCGTTCAAGCCAAAGACCCCGAGGCCGACGAACCAGGTCGTCATCTCCTGTAGCATCTGGCTGGCTGCGGTGAGCGAGGGCGCATTGACGAAGACGCCGCCATTGGGGCCGCGCTTGGAACGCACCAGCTTCTTCGCCGCCAGGATCTTGAGTGCCTCGCGCACCGTTGGCTGCGAGACGCCGAAACGCTGCGCGATCTCGGCTTCTGACGGCAGCCGCGCCTCGACGCTGAGCGTGCCCTGCACGATCTCTTGCTGGAGCGCCGTCGCGATCTGATGTGCCAGGCTCTTGGTCGCCTGGACTGCCTGCTTGGCGTCCTCCATGCGCGTATTCTCTCCCTCGTTGGCCGCTTCTTATTATTTCAATATTACAATATCTAAATTGTTGACCGTCTGGTCAGAAAATGCAAGCCTTCGATCCAACAGGGCTGCGCTTTCGACCCGCGACGCAAGCCACAATAAGAACTTCAGTGGGAACATGGGAGATAATTTCYGATGAAGCTGACTAGGCGTGAATTCGCCGTCGGTACGACGGCTATCTTTGCCTCAATGACCCTGCCGCGACTTGCATCGGCGCAATCGTCGCTGGTCGTCCCGACCTATGGCGGGCTGTGGGCGAAGTTCTGGGAAGAGAACCTGCTGCCGGGYCTTACCACTGCCACCGGCATCCAGCCGCAGCTCGACGTCGGGCTTGGCAAGGACTTTGTCGCCAAGATCCGCGCCGGCGGCGACCGTTCGCCCTACAGCATCTTCATGGGCAACGAGAATATTGCCGCCGTGCTGCGCGCTGAAGGCTTCTTCGAGCCCTTCGACCTCGCCAAGGTGCCTAACGCCCAAAAGACCTTCCCGCAGTTCATCAACAAGGACGCCAAGGGCATCCGCGCCATCGTTTCGCCGATCGGTCTCGCCTATCGTACCGACCTGGTGAAGACCGCACCCACCTCCTGGCACGATCTGTGGGAAAACCCGGAATTCAAGGGCAAGACCGGTCTCTACCAGATCGGCAACACCGGCGCGGTTCTGTTCCTGCGCCTTGTCGCCGAGCTGTTTGGCAGCGGGCCGGACGATTTCGATACCGCTTTTGCCAAGATCAAGGAACTGCTGCCCTTCACGCAGGCATCGTGGAGCGGTGAGGTGGCAACAGCACTGATCCGCGGCGATGCGATCATCGCCCCGGTCGACTGGACCGAGATCATGACGCTGCAGGACAAGGGCGCACCGGTTGCGATCATCGCGCCCAAGGAAGGCGTGCTCGCTTTCGAGCAGTCGTTCAACCTGGTTGGCACCGGCGCCGAAAAGGACGCCGCGCACGCCTATCTGAACTACATCCTCGACGCCAAGGTGCAGCAGGACATGGCCAAGGCTTTCTACACCTCGCCCAGCAACAGCTCATCCGTCGTCGACGCGGCGATGTCGGCGCGCACGCCGATCGTCGGCCCGCGCATGGCCGAGATCAAGAGCTACGACTGGGACAGCTACGTCGACAAGGCGGCCGAGATCGCCGACCGCTGGAACCGGGAAATGACCTGAGGCCCCGGCCTTAGCAACCAGCCTGCAAACGCGTGACCGGGAGGCGCCCCCGCCTCCCGGCAGGGAAACTGCGCGAGGACATCGGATGACCGCACTCACCATCGACCGTATCAACAAGCGGTATGGCAATCTGCACATCCTCAAGGACATTTCGATCCCGATCGGCCAGGGCGAGTTCGTCTCGCTTTTGGGGCCAAGCGGCTGCGGCAAGACAACGACCTTGCGCTGCATCGCCGGCTTCGAGCGGCCCGACAGCGGCCGCATCCTGTTTGGCGAGCGCGACGTCACGCACGCTCTGCCCGAGCAGCGCGACATCGGCATGGTGTTCCAGTCCTACGCGCTGTTTCCGCACATGACGGTGGCTGAAAACCTGAGTTTTGGCCTCGAAGTGCGCAAGGTCTCGATGCATGATCGCCAGCGGCGCATCGCCGACGTGCTGGCCATGGTGCGCCTTGAAGGCTACGACAAGCGCTATCCGCGCGAGCTCTCCGGCGGCCAGCAGCAGCGCGTGGCGCTGGCGCGTGCGCTGGTCATCGAGCCGTCCGTGCTCCTGCTCGACGAGCCGCTGGCCAATCTCGACGCCACCTTGCGCGACGAGATGCGCTTCTTCATCCGCGACCTGCAGCAGCGCGTCGGCATCACCAGCATCTATGTCACCCACGACCAGGCCGAGGCGATGGTCATGTCGGACAAGATAGTGGTGATGAACGCCGGCACGATCTCGCAATTCGGCTCGCCGCGCGAGATCTACGAACGCCCGGCCTCGCAATCGGTAGCCGGCTTCATCGGCCGCTCCAATACGATCGGCGGCAAGGTCGCCGAAGCATTGGGCGGCGACAGCTACAAGG
This sequence comes from Aminobacter sp. P4_H6_2, assembly GCF_056400805.1. Classification (NCBI taxonomy): domain Bacteria; kingdom Pseudomonadati; phylum Pseudomonadota; class Alphaproteobacteria; order Hyphomicrobiales; family Phyllobacteriaceae; genus Aminobacter; species Aminobacter sp. P4_H6_2. Next base: position 337 of record NZ_JBFUKO010000367.1, on the reverse strand, counting down.
TCGAGACCGCCAGTGGCAGCATCGGCACGACTGGCCCGGCGGGCCTGGCCAAGGGAGCGTCCGTGCAGGTCATGATCCGGCCGGAGAATATCCGTACCCGCAAGCAAGGGGCTGGCCACCAGCAAGGGGCCGGGGCAGGGGATGCGGGCAGGGACGAAAACGTGCTTGCCGGCGCTGTGGTCAACTCGGTCTACCAGGGCAGTGCCAACCAGCTCGCCGTCAAGCTCGCCAGCGGCGACCGCGTCATCGTCGACGTCAATGGCCGCAATCCGCTCGAGGTCGGCGAACAGGTCGCGCTGGGCTTTGCCGCGCGCGACACATGGCTTTTGGCGTCATG
>NZ_JBFUKO010000366.1:0-5365 GCF_056400805.1 Aminobacter sp. P4_H6_2 | reverse complement strand
GCATGGTGCGGGTGACCACCTGGCCGGCATGGCGCATCAGATATTCGAGCAGCCGGTACTCGCGCGGCTGCAGCGTGATTTCCTGGGAGCCGCGGCGCACCGTGTGGGACAGCCGGTCGAGTTCGAGATCGCCGACGCGATAGACCGTCTCGGATTCGCGGGCGGGCGCGCGCCTGTTGAGCACTTCGACCCGCGCGAGCAGTTCGGAGAAAGCATAAGGCTTGGTGAGATAGTCATCGCCGCCGGCGCGCAAGCCCGTCACACGGTCATCGACCTCGCCAAGCGCCGACAAGATCAGAACCGGTGTTGTGTTGCCTCGCGACCGCAGCCCGGCAATCACCGAAAGACCATCGCGCCTTGGCAGCATGCGGTCAACGACCATGACGTCGTATTCGGCAGCATCGGCAAGGGCGAAACCTGAATCGCCGTCGCCCGCGACATGGGCAGTATGGCCGGCTTCCGCGAAAGCCTTCTGCATATAGTCGGCCGCCTCGCGGTCATCTTCGATGACAAGAATCTTCATGCCATCGTTATACGCGATTTTGCCGGATATCAGAGGCGACATGTCGTTTCCTCCAAAGATTGAAGTGGCAGCGGGCGATGGGAGCCCGCTGCCACCGGGGCCGGAATCGAAGACTGACAAACTATMCGGCGCCGTCACTTTCCGTCGGGCGGCTCGGGGGTGATGAAACCGCCCGACAGGAGTGATCGGTCAGCCCTGATTGACAGGCAGGGCCACGAAGCGGTTGCTGTTTTCGCGGCTGATCTGGAAGAGGACGGCTTTGCGGCCCGCCTTTTCCGCCTGACTAAGCGCCTGTGTCACATCGGCAGGTGAAGTGACTTCGGCCGAATTCACGGCGGTGATGATGTCACCTGCCTGGATACCGCGATCGGCAGCGTCGCTAGAGGGGTCAACGTCCGTCACCACGAGGCCCTTGCCATCTTCCGAACGCGTGACCGTCAGACCGAGATCGGCAAGCGAGCTGGGTTCGCCGGGTGCCGAAGGCTGGTCCGCCGAGGCCTGCTTGTCCGAACCCGGAAGCGTGCCGAGGTCGACGTTGACGTTTTCCATCTTGCCGTTGCGCCAGACGGTGACGGCAACCGCCTTGCCAGGCGTGACAGCGCCGATCAGACGGGCGAGTTCCCTCGGAGAGGCGACCTCTTGCCCGTTGACCTGGGTGATGACGTCACCAGCGACTATACCCGCCTTCTTGGCCGGGCCGGTGTCCTGGGCGCTCGAAACGAGTGCACCCTTCTCGCCCTTGAGGCCGAGGGACTCCGCAATGTCGGAAGTGACAGGCTGGATTTCCACGCCGAGCCAACCACGCTGGACGCTGCCATTTTTCATCAGATCCTGAACCACCTGCTTGGCGGTAGAGGCTGGGATCGCAAAGGCGATACCGACGCTGCCACCCGACGGCGAGAAGATGGCGGTGTTGATGCCGACCACTTCGCCATTGAGGTTGAAGGCAGGACCACCTGAATTGCCGCGGTTCACCGCAGCGTCGATCTGCAGGAAGTCGTCATAAGGGCCAGCGCCGATATCACGGCCGCGCGCCGAAACGATGCCGGCGGTGACGGTACCGCCGAGCCCGAATGGATTGCCGACTGCAACGACCCAGTCGCCGACCCTGATCTTCGCGTCGTCAGCAAAGCTGACATAGGTGAACTTTGTGCTGGCATCGACCTTGAGCACGGCGAGGTCGGTGCGCGGATCAGTGCCGATCAGCTTGGCATCATATTCCTTGCCGTCGCTAGCGACGACGGAATAGGCAGTGCCATCGGCAACGACGTGGTTGTTGGTGACCAGATAGCCGTCGTCAGAGATGAAGAAGCCCGATCCTTGTGCGACAGGCCGCGGTTTCTGGCTGCCGTCGCGCTGGCCGAACTTCTGACGATTCTGGTTCTGGCCGTTGCCGTCCTGCCCGCGGAAGAAGCGCTTCAGCGGATGATTGTCCGGCAAATTGTCAAAACCCTGCTGGTTGGAAAACGGCGAAGAGCCGGTATCGGCAGCCGGGTCGATCCTCGCCTTGACCTGAACGCTCACAACTGCCGGCGAAACATGCTCGACAACGTCGGCGAAGCTCGGGACCTGCGGTGCATTGACGTTTACTGCGTCAGCATAAACTGGGAGGGTTCCACTGGTCACGGCGCCGAAACCAATCGCCCCTACAAGGGCAAGGGATGCGGCGGCGGCCAGGAGACGCTTGCGCGAACGCGAAAGGGAATTTGGGGCGGTGCTCATTGTCTCTGATCCTCATGAACGGGATGCATTGGTTCCGCATCCGATGGATCAAGAGATAGAGAGACTCACATTACGGCACCATTTCCGAGGGATGAAACTTTGGTAATGTTGAGCTTGCTCAGGCGTCCTTGCGCAGAATAGATTCGAGCGCTTCTTGCTCGTCCTTCGTCAAGGCATCCGGCTCCTGCCTGCGCCGCGAACGGGCCGACAGGAACACAAATGTGCCACCACCGAGCAGCAGCAGGACTGGCGTTCCCCAGAGCAAGGCGTTGCGCAGGTTGAAGCGCGGCTTCAACAGCACGAACTCGCCGTAGCGGGAGACGATGTAGTCCATCACCTGCTCGTCGCTGTCGCCAGTGACAAGCCGCTCGCGCAGCAGCACGCGCAGGTCGGCGGCCAGTTCGGCGTCTGATTCGTCAATGGACTGGTTCTGGCAGACCATGCAACGCAGCTCTTCAGACAGCAGCCGCGCCCGGGCCTCAAGCTTCGGATCGGCGAGCATCTCGCTAGGCTTCACGGCAAGCGCCGTGCCCGCGAAGAGGAACGTGGCGAGGAACCCTGCGATTGCCGGCAGTTTCATCTTCATGAGGCGACCGGCACAGGTTTGGCTTGGCCGGACTTGCGTCGCGCCGGCGCACCGACGCGGAGACGACGATCCATCAGCGATATGAAACCGCCAAGCATCATTACCAACGAGCCGCCCCAGATCAAGGTGACCAACGGCTTCCACCAGACCCGCACGACCACCGAGCCATTGCCGGTTTCGTCGCCAAGCGAGACGTAGAGCTGGCTCAGCCAAATGGTCTTGATGCCAGCTTCGGTGGTCGGCATCTGGCGTACCGGATAGAAGCGCTTGGACGACACGATCTCAGCGAAAGGCTGGCCGTTGGCGCCAAGCAGCGAGAAACGGCCTTGGTCCTCGGTGAAGTTCGGCCCACGCATAGGCGTCAGTCCGTTGAACCGCAGATGGTGGCCGGAAATCTCCAGCACCTGCCCCGGCTTCATGACCAGGATCGCCTCTTTCTGGAACGACAACACCCCAACGATGCCAAGCAATGTCAGCCCAAGGCCAAGATGTGCCAGCGCCGTACCGAAAACCGAGCGCGGAAGGCCAAGGAAGCGGTGCAGCGCCACGTTCGGCGCGACGTTGCCGATGCCAGACTTCAGCGCGACGTCGGTCAATGCGCCAAGCACGAGCCAGGTCGCAAGGCCGGCACCAAGGGCAGCGAACACCGATGCGCCATCGATGAACAGGAAGGTGACCAGGACAACCGCAAGTGCGGCGCCAAAGGCGAACATGAGTCGCTGGGCGACGGCAGCGACATCGCCACGCTTCCAGGCAAGCAGCGGTCCGAACGGCACGACCGCCAGAAGCGGTATCATCAGCGGGCCGAAGGTCAGGTTGAAGAACGGCTCGCCGACCGAAATCTTGTCGCCGAACAGGGCCTCGACCACCAGCGGATAAAGCGTTCCGATCAGCACTGTCGCAGTCGCGGTGGTCAGGAACAGGTTATTGAGCACCAGCGCGCCTTCGCGCGAGATCGGATGGAAGATGCCTCCCACCGTCAGCGTCGACGCGCGCAGTGCAAACAGCGCCAGCGAACCGCCGATGAACAGCGTGAGAATGCACAGGATAAAGACACCGCGGCTCGGGTCACTGGCAAAGGCATGCACCGAGGTCAACACACCCGAGCGGACAAGGAAGGTGCCCAGCAACGACAGCGAGAACGTCAGGATGGCAAGCAGCAGCGTCCAGATCTTCAGCGCCGAGCGCTTTTCCATGACGATAGCCGAGTGCAGAAGTGCGGTGCCGGCAAGCCAAGGCATGAAGGAGGCGTTTTCGACCGGATCCCAGAACCAGAAGCCGCCCCAGCCGAGCTCGTAATAGGCCCAGTAGGAACCCATGGCGATACCGCCGGTCAAAAACACCCAGGCAGCAAGCGTCCATGGGCGTACCCAGCGCGCCCAAGCGGCATCGATGCGGCCCTCGATCAGGGCTGCAACAGCAAACGAAAAACAGACCGAAAAGCCGACATAACCGAGATAAAGCAACGGCGGATGGACTGCGAGGCCAATGTCCTGAAGGATCGGATTGAGATCCTTGCCTTCGATCGGCGCCGGTACCAGGCGGGCAAACGGATTCGACGTGATCAGGATGAAGAGCAGGAAGGCCGTGCCGATCCAGCCCTGGACGGCAAGCACGTTTGCTCGAAGCGTCGCCGGAAGATTGGCGCCGAAGGCCGCGACCAATGCACCGAAGAAGCTGAGGATCAGGACCCACAGCAACATCGAGCCTTCGTGGTTGCCCCAGGTGCCGGTGAACTTGTAGATCATCGGCTGAAGGGAATGCGAGTTCTCCCAGACATTGACGAGCGAGAAGTCCGACTGGACATAGGCCATGGTCAGCACGGCAAAAGACAGGGCGATCATGGCAAATCCGGTGACTGTCACCGGCCCGCCAACCGCCATCAGCCTGGCGTCGCCCTTGTAGGCTCCGTAAAGCGGCACCAGCGACTGCACCAGCGACAGAGCGAGCGCCAGGATAAGCGCGAAGTGACCCATCTCGACCATGTCAGCGCCGTCCGACGTTCATTGCGTGGTTTCCTGCCAGACGCCCTTTGCCTTCAGGCTATCGGCGACTTCCCTGGGCATATAGTTCTCGTCATGTTTTGCCAGCACGCTATCGGCGACAAACTCACCGTCTGAGCCGAAGCTGCCCTCGGTGATCACGCCCTGCCCTTCCCGAAACAGATCGGGCAGGATGCCAGTGTAGCGCACTTTCACCGTTTTTTCGGAGTCGGTCACGCCGAATTCAACCTGGGTTCCCTGCCCGCGCACGATGGAGCCATTTTCGACGAGACCACCGAGCCGAATCCGCTGGCCCGGCTGCAAGGTCGCTGCCTGCAAATCCGCCGGCATGTAGAAATAGGAGGCTTTCTGGCCGAGCGCGTAAAAGGTCAGGGCCGTTGCCGCGCCCAAGAAGGCCAGCGCGCCCGCAATCACCGATAGCCGTTTTTGTTTACGGGTCATGCCTACTCCGTGACTTTCAGGCCAAGCGAGCCAGCCAGTTCGGAAAGCTTGCGGCCGTCTTCGCTGTCACGGCCAAGTGCGGTATAGGCG
>NZ_JBFUKO010000365.1:0-5397 GCF_056400805.1 Aminobacter sp. P4_H6_2 | reverse complement strand
ACATTAACGCGTCCGCGGGTTGGGTAAGGGCGAGCTCAGTTGTTGATCCGAAGAGCTTGAACGATACGATAGTGCAGCTGCGCGAAGAGAACATCCAGCTTAGCAACACGATTAATAATTTCGAAGCGCCAGACAAGGCGCGTAAGTCCGCTGATGAGTTTGAAGAACTGAAGCTCGTCCTCTCAAGAACGGTGGTGTCATTGCCAGGCGAGAATGCCTCAAAGTCAATGGATATTCTGTCGGTTTCCTCCATGTATCTTGATAGTCTTGTTCGAGGCGTATCGTCGGGCAACAACGGAGAAGTAGGAAAATGGCTTTTTCAGTCGGTGATGCCTAAACTCATCCTACATGGGTTAGCCGAAGCAAATCGGCCAACTCCCAGCGCGATCTTCTTCCTTGCCCAACTGAATCAGCACGGACTGAAGTTTTTCTCCCGGCTGAAGCGCGAAGCGGTGGCCTAAGCCACAGCCTCCCTCACACACGTCTCCTCAACAGCCAGCGATCGACCTCACATCCAGCATTGTTCCGCCATGTGCGAGAAAAAATCCGTCTGTGTGACCAGGTGGTTTCGGTGCACCGGCACTCATCAGCCTGCTCACGTTGCCACCACATTGGAAACAGACGGTCTAATAACAACCCAGCCCGGTCCTTCCGCATTTATTGGTCACGACCTAGGACAACATTCCTTTTCGCTTGACACCGGATCGCGTCCGGAACATTTGTAGAACATCGGCCGGCCCAGCCGGTCAAACCCTGTCATGCATCGGAATTGCGCGGTCGCCCGCGCCACGGGAGAGCCTTGCCTTGCGAAAGCCGGAGACCATCGAGCGAATGTATCTCGACTTCGACGGGTTCTTCGCCAGCGTCGAGCAGCAGGCAGATCGGCGCCTAAGGGGCCGGCCGGTTGGTGTCGTTCCATTTGAAGGCACTGACCGAACCTGCGTCATCGCCTGCTCTCGTGAGGCGAAGGCGTTCGGAGTCAAGAACGTGATGCCCGTTGCAGAAGCCCGTCAGCTTTGCCCCGACATCGTCCTGGTGCCGCAGAAGCCGGACCTCTACCGTCGTGCGCACAATGCGCTCTTGTCCGAGATCCAGTCCGTCATTCCCATCGACGCGGTGAAATCGATCGACGAACTGACATGCCGTCTCGATGAAGTTAGCCGCAAAGACCCCCAATCGTTGGCAGAAAGGCTCAAGTCGACGCTCGCGGAAAACGTCGGCACGGTCATCACATCATCTGTCGGGTTCGCGGCGAATCGCCAGCTTGCCAAGATGGCTTGCAAGGAAGGCAAAAAGGCCGGCGCGACATATGGCAACGGCGTCATGGTCTGGCGTCCGGAAGATTTACCTGCGCTGCTGATTAAGCTGAAGCTATCTGATATCCCCGGTGTCGGTGAGAACATGGAACGGCGGCTAATCCGCTCGGGCATCTATACGACCGAGGATCTTTACCGCCTCGAGCCGAAGCATATGCGCAAGCTGTGGAACAACGTCACCGGCGAGCGGCTATGGTATGCGCTCCATGGCTACGACGTGCAGGCGCCGTTGTCTTCACGCGGCATGTTCGGCCACGGCCGCGTGCTGCCACCGGAGAGCCGCTCGCTGGCAGGTGCCTTCGAGATCTGCAGGCTCCTCTTGACCAAGGCCGCGCGGCGACTGCGCCGCGACGATTTCTACTGTAGCGGCCTGTGGCTTTGGCTCGCGGTCAGGGATCGCAATTGGTCGGCCAAGATGAAACTGCCGATTGTCCATGACGACCAGGCCGTGCTTACCGCCCTGGATGAGCTATGGAAGCGGGTCCGTGCCGAGTACCCGCGTGGCGTCACCGTCTTTCGCGTCGGGGTCACCCTCTACGATCTGAGCCGCGCCAGCGAGCGCCAGCTCGATTTCCTGCTCAACGACGACCGTGTTCGCCAGAAATGGGAACAGGTCTCCAATGCGGTCGATGGCTTGAATGCCCGATATGGGRAAACCGTGACATCGCTCGGGATGTGGAGGCCGCCCGCCGGCGGACACGTCGGCGGGAAGATCTCGTACACACGCATTCCAACAGCGGAGGATTTCTGGTGAGCGGCTGGAAACAGAACATACAGGTCCGCGATCTCGACGATACCCAGCGCCTGGAGATCACCTGCAAGGTTTGCGGGCATGTCCACTATCTCACGAAGGCGGTGATCTGCACCTCAAAGGAGCGCGAGTTCGAATACCTCGACGAGGTCGAGCGCAACGAAATCTGCAAGGCTCGCGGCTGCCGAGGGACGGTTCGTCTCGCGATGCCGCGCAAGGGCGACACCAGCGGCTTTGTTGGCGGGTTGGCGTAAATCGCGAAAAGCTGCCAAGCGGCATCCATTCGCTATTTCAGCGGGCAAAGGTTTATGCTGCCACGCGCACTTCGATATGCAGGCCAGCGGCTGCTACCATGTTAACAAGAGAATCGAGACCAAACACTCCGGTCTTGTGACGCAAGAGGTCGGAAATTCGTGGTTGCGTAACGCCGAGTCTTCGAGCTGCCTCTGCTTGCGTCCATCCCTGAGCCTTTACATGCATTTCGATGGCTTCCATCAAGGTAGACCGTAGCTTCATGTTTGCGGCATGCGACGGGTCTGCGTCTTCCATTGCGGGAGCGATGTCCACTCTAAGCTTTTGCGTAGGCTGATTTTCTTCAATGGCCAAAGAGAATTGCGTTTGTGAGATGTCCGCAATTTTAGAGGAAATCGCAATTTTTTCCTCGGCCTTTGCACGAGCATGTTCAGACATAAATGAAAGCAAGTGAATCAATTCATCAGCATCAGATACCGTAAGGAATTCTTTATTTTTATTGACGAAAACGACTGATTTTTTATTCTCCCTAATTAATTCAAATACATTGCTCAGCGTGCCGGTGCTTTTGCTGTCCCAAATCATTAGTCCGTAATTGCTGACGCGAGCCATTTCCAAGTCTTTTGCCGTATAGAACGCTCTACTGCCAGGCGCCGCCTTTGGATAAACACTATTGACAGGCCATCCGCCAATATTGTTTCGAGGGCGATCGCCGCTGCAATAGACTGTCACCCGCTTGGCACCGTATTCAAGAAGGCATCCTTGGATAGAGGAATCGGCGCCGTCAGCGTCGCCGACGACAATTTCTAAGTCGGAAGCGACGATTTTTTTGATCCGCGCTTTGACTTTGTCGTGAAGTCTGCTGATCGCGATCGATCCTGCAACGAATACAATAGTCATGGGCTTACTTCCACGTAACGGTGGCAGCATAGACGCGGTCAATTTTTGGGTAGGTCTGAAGGGCCTGACATACCGCGTCCATAGTTGCACCTGTGTCAAATAAGTCGTCGAGCAGTAAAGCGTTCCAACGACCTTCGTTTGTTATGCTGGGATTGATAGAAAACCGTCCATTCAGGGCGGCAACCTTTTCCTCCCTTGTGTTCAGATTCTTCAGCTGTGGGCTTCCCTGTGGTGCCGCGGCCTTCACCACGATGCTGTCGATGACAGGAATATTTATGAGCTTGCCGAGCTCATTGGCAATTTCATTGACAGGCTGGCGAGGCCGGACAGTAGAAGCAGGCATGGGAACAATGAGCCCAACATTCGGGAAAAGCGGTAGCAAGGACGTTTGGATTTGCGCTGCGATAGGACCGACTTGCGTCCAATCACCGCGATACTTGAGCCTAAAGAGAGCTTCGCCTGGTTCGGATCGTGTCGTATCGAACTGAGCATGCCCGAAGGCGTCTTCGCCCAAATAGACACTCGAAAGTGTGTGCTTATGCAGCGCGTACCCTAGAGTCCAGGTTCCATTTAGCTGCTTCAACTGAACTTGCATACGCGGCTGTCCCTACCCTGCTCATTCGGGTGCCCCCACCCAGCGTCCATCGAGACATACAAAATATTGTATGTCTCGCCAATGCGGTTTGTTGTAAAATTCGAACGCAAAGTCGGCACTTCGGAGGCGCTTGGAAATCGCCGACAAATGGCGCCAGATGGAGCGGATTGCATACTCAGGCGTTTCAGAGTTCTCTAATGTGTCATCGGAGGTTCTGACGTGCCTGACGTCCCCAAAACAAGAGAGGGCCGCAAACTCGTATCCTCGGACCCGGAGTATGAGGTCGACGATTTCGTCCGCGAGTACGATATAAGTCAAGGCGAAGCCGCCACGATCATTAGGCGCTACGGTCCATCGCGCAGCAAGCTAGACGCCATTATGGCGCAACGTTTCCACGGTTGATCGATGACGGACCAGCGCCGGTCCACGTTCATCCCTCCCTGCATCCCGACGCTGGTTGACAAGCCGCCAGAAGGGGACCGTTGGACGCACGAAATCAAATATGACGGTTATCGGACGCAGATCCACCTTGCTGGCGGTCATGCTCGCGCCTTCACACGCAATGGCCACGATTGGTCGATGAAATACGCCGCTGTGCTTGCCGCATCGCGCGAGTTGATTGCCCGCGATGCGATCGTCGACGGCGAGATGGTCGTGCAGGATGATGCCGGTCGCTCCAGTTTCAAGAAGCTCGCCAGCGCGATCCGCTGGGAAGGCTCCGCCCTGGTGTTCTACGCCTTCGATCTCCTGGGCCTCGACGGCAATGATTTGCGCAAGCAGCGTTGCGAGGATCGGCGGCGGCTGCTGCATGATCTGCTCGGTGATCCGCGCCCCACTTGCCCGCTGCAGTTCAGCCAGGCGTTTGAAGGCTCGGGGGCCGAGTTCTTCACTGCGGCGGAAAAGTTGGACCTCGAAGGTATCGTCTCGAAGCGCAGGGCCAGCACCTACCGCGGCGGCCCATCGCAAGACTGGGTGAAGACTAAGATCTACATCGAAGGCGAATTCGTCGTGATTGGCTACGAGCGCAAGCGTGGTACCGCTCCGTCGCTGCTGCTTGCTGAGGAGACCGACTCCAGCCTGCGTTACGTCGGTCGCGCCATTCCCGCGATATCGGAAGGCCAGCGCGACGAGCTTTGGCAGGCGCTTGAGTTCCTTCACGCCGTTGCATTCGCCGCGCCGGTAGGCACAGGCAACAAGGCCGCAGTTCCGGTGCAGCCTATCCTGCATGTCATGGCCAAGCATTTGAAGGGCGAGGAGAAACTACGCCACGCGACCGTGGTGGCGGTAATGTTGCCGCAATAAGAAACTCAACCAAGTAGTGTGTAAATTAGAATCGAGCGGCAGATTCGTAAATAAATCTATACGTCGAATCCAAATAATATTCTATCATAGTAGGCAACAAGTTTCTTGAAATAAGATTTATATGGGTCTCTGAATGGATAATCTAAATTGTCGATGATGAATTTTTTTAGAACTGGCAAGTCAATGTCGACGACAGGTTGATGGCCAATGTAAATTGTTGCCTTTTCCACTCCTGCTAGTTCGATTATATCGGATGTTGTCTTTCCGGCGTAATTGTTATC
>NZ_JBFUKO010000364.1:0-5399 GCF_056400805.1 Aminobacter sp. P4_H6_2 | reverse complement strand
AGGCTACACTTGCCCGTCATCGCCGTTGCGTCGTCGCCGTCTCCGAGGGCGTCACCACCGCCGACGGCAAGGCCTTGGTCGAAAGCATCGTGCCTGCCGACAAGCTCGAACGCGACGCGCATGGCAACATCAAGCTGTCGGGCAGCGATTTGAGCCGCGCCTTCGAAAACGCGCTGGCTGAAGGGCTTCCGGGCAAGCGCGCCCGTGTCGACGCACTCGGCTACATGCCGCGCGGCTATATCGGCGCGGTCAACGCGGTCGATGCGCAGGAAGCGTTTGAGGCCGGCGTGTTCGCCATCGATGCGGCCGACAAGGGCGGCGGTTCCGTGGCGCTGAAGTATGAGGGCGGCAAGACGGTGCTCAAGCTCGTGCCGCTCACCAATGTCGCCGGCAAGACCCGACACATGCCCGAAGATTTCATGCTTCCCGACGTCAACCACCTGTCGGAAAAAGGCATGGATTACCTAAGGCGGCTGGTGCCCGGCCGCTTCAAGATCGGCAGGCCTTTCGTTTGACGCCACGTCCCGGCTGGTTTTCGAAAAGCATCGTCGACGACACGACGACGATGCTGACCGAACCCTTCGTCACTGACTATTGCCGCGCCAACATGTGGCTGGTGCGCGGGCGCGACTTCGATCTTCTGGTCGACACCGGCATGGGCATCTGCCCGCTCGCGCCCGAAATTGATATCCGGCCGGGCAAGCCGCTGCTCGCAGTCGCAACCCACGTCCATCTCGACCATGTCGGCTCGTTGCACGAATTCTCGTGGCGCGCCGGCCCGCGCATCGAGGCCGCATTCTTCGAGACGATGCCGGACGAAGCAACCTACGCCCACATGTTCCGCGATTTTTCCGGCGCGGTATCGGAACTGCCCTATCCCGGCTGGACCTCTGCCGACTACGCGATCAAACCTGCGCCGCTTCACCGCCTATTGGATGAAGGCGACGAGATCGACCTTGGCGACAGGAGCTTCCACGTGCTGCATCTGCCTGGGCATTCCCCAGGCTCGATCGGTCTGTTCGACGCGCATGACGGCACGCTGTTCAGCGGCGACGCCATCCATGGCGGTCTCCTGGTCGACGATATGCCGGATTCCGACCGCACAGCCTATTGCGCGACGATGCGCCGGCTTCTGGAGCTGCCCGTGCGTGTGGCCCATGGCGGCCATGCCGAGAGCATCGATCGACTAAGGATGCGGGAGATCGCGGAGGATTTTCTGAGAAAGAATGAGGGTTAGCCCCCTCACCCCAGCCCTTCCTCAAAACCGCTGATCGCTTTGACCTCGAGGAAATCCTCCAGTCCCCACTTGCCGCCCTCGCGGCCGAGGCCCGACTGCTTGTAGCCGCCGAAGGGGCTGCCATAGGGACGGTCGGCACCATTGATCTGCACCATGCCGGCCCTGAGCTTGCGCGCCACGCGCTGGGCACGCGCCTTGTCGCCCGACTGAACATAGGCCGACAGGCCATAAGGCGTGTCGTTGGCAATCGCGATCGCCTCTTCTTCGGTCTCGAAGGGGATCATCGCCAGCACCGGTCCGAACACCTCTTCTCGGGCGATGCGCATGTCATTGTTGACGTCGGCGAAGACGGTAGGCCTGACATAATAGCCGCGGTTGAAACCCTCCGGACGTCCGAGCCCGCCGGCAACGACGCGCGCGCCTTCCTTGATGGCGACGTCAATCAGGCCTTGGACCTTGTCGAACTGCACGTCGGACGACAGCGGTCCGATATGGTCGCCCTCCTCGGCCGGATTGCCGACCTTCACAGTGGCGGCGTACCTGGCCGCGATGTCGACCGCCTTGTCGTAGACCGGGCGCTGCACCAGCATGCGCGTCGGCGCATTGCAGGACTGGCCGGTGTTTTCGAAGCAATGCGCCAGCCCGCGCGTCACCGCATCTTCAAGGTCGACATCTGCGAAGACGATGTTGGGCGATTTGCCGCCAAGCTCCAGCGCAACACGCTTGACCGTCTCCGATGCTGCCTTGGTGACCGCAACGCCAGCCCGCGTCGAGCCGGTGAACGACATCATGTCGATGCCGGGATGGCGCGACATCGCCTCGCCCACGCTCGGCCCGTCGCCATTGACCATGTTGAACACGCCGGCCGGGAAGCCGGCCTCCTCCATCATCTCGGCGAAGACGATCGACGACATCGGCGCGATCTCGGACGGCTTCAGCACCACCGTGCAGCCGGCGGCAAGTGCGGGCACCACTTTCAGCGTCACCTGGTTCATCGGCCAGTTCCAGGGCGTGATCAGCCCGCAAACGCCGATCGGCTCGCGCACGATGCGCTCCTGCGGATTTTTCTCATCGAGCGGCTCCTCAAATTCGAAGCCCTTCAGCACTTCGATGAAGCTCGCGATGTGACCGGCACCGCATGCAGCCTGCGATTCCAGCGCCAGCTTCATCGGCGCACCCATCTCCCAGGAGATCGCATTGGCCATGTCGCGCATGCGCCTGTTATACGCGGCGAGCAGCTTTTCGAGCAGGGCAAGACGCTGCTCGCGGCTGGTCGCGCTCCATGCCGGGAAGGCGCGCTGGGCCGCCGCCACCGCCTTGTCGACATCGGCGGCCGAGCCCAGCGAAATGACGGCAAAGGGCTGCTCGTCGGCCGGGTTGATGACCTCGAGCTCCTTCGCCATTGTTGGCGCGACCCATTTTCCGTCGATGAAGAAATTCGTCTTGCGCAGCATGGCAGGCTCCTTGTTTGGCAGATTTGTAGAGCAGCGCACAGCGCGCCCATGTCTTGAATCCGACCGCATTTGTAGGCCGGCAGCCCCAGCGCGGGAAGGCTTGGGTCACTGCTTGGCGGCCTGTGACACAATGTCAGTAGGTTTTGGTAATATAGCCGGTGGCGGGTGGATCGTACGCCAGGTTGTTTTTATAAGGCTCCTCCATCGAGGCCACCATCATGTCCATATCGGGTTCGCGTCGCCAGGCGGCGATCGCCTTCATCTTTGTCACCGCCGTTCTCGACATCGTGGCGATGGGCATCATCATCCCTGTGCTGCCGTCGCTGATCGAAGAATTCGCCGGCTCCAATGCCGATGCTGGCTGGATCAACGGTGTCTTCGTTGCCCTTTGGGCCTTCATGCAGTTCGTCTGCTCGCCGATCATCGGTTCGCTGTCCGACCGCTACGGCCGCCGGCCGGTGATCCTTTTGTCGACCGCTGGCCTTGCCGCCGACTATGTGCTGATGGCGCTGGCGCCCAACCTGTGGTGGCTGGCGCTTGGCCGCATCGTTGCCGGCATCACCTCGTCGAGCTTCACCACCGTCTTCGCCTACATGGCCGACATCACCCCGCCAGAAGGCCGCGCCCGCGCCTATGGCCTGATCGGTGCTGCGTTCAGCGCCGGTTTTGTCGCCGGCCCGTTGATGGGCGGCTTCCTCGGCGAAATCTCGCCACGCGCGCCGTTCTGGGTGGCGGCGGCGATGAGCGGGCTCGCCTTTCTCTATGGTGCCTTCGTCCTGCCGGAATCGCTGGCGCCGGAAAAGCGCATGGAATTCTCCTGGCGCAGGGCCAACCCTTTCGGCGCGATGATGCTGCTGCGCTCGCACCCCGAGCTGACCGGCCTTGCAGGCGTGACCTTCCTCCTGCACTTCGCCCACCACGTCTTCTCGGCCGTGTTCGTGCTCTATGCTGCCTATCGCTACAACTGGCATGCCTGGGAGGTCGGCACCTTGCTGGCACTTGTCGGCGTGCTCGACATGATCATGCAGGGACTGGTCGTCGGCCCGGTCGTCAAGCGCTTCGGCGACCGCGCCACCATGGTGTTCGGCCTGTTTGGCGGCGCAGTCGGCATCGCCTACATGGGCTGGGCGCCCAGCGGCTTGTGGTTCACGCTGGCGATGATCCCCAACGCGCTGTGGGGCCTTGCCATGCCCACGACCCAGTCGCTGATGACCCAGCGCGTTTCGGAATCCGAACAGGGCCAGCTGCAAGGCGCGAATATGAGCGTGGCAAGCATCGCCGGCGTATTGTCGCCGCTGTTTTTTGGCGCTGTCTATGCCTGGACGCTGCGCGAAGGCACGCCTATGCCCTACCCCGGCCTCGCCTTCTACCTCGCCGCCGTCGTGCTGCTTGCCGCTGCCCTGCTCGGCTGGGCGGTTGCCCGCAAGGCCGGCCGTGCCGACGAAGCGGAAAAAACTGCCTGAGATCAGGGACTGAACGCCATCAGCTCTTGTCGACCGGCTTTGAGCGCATGCGCGACACGGTCTCGCGCTCGGCGCGTTTGCAGCGCATCGGCGGCAGGTTGCGGTCGATGAGCGCCATGTCTTCCAGCACCATCTCGCCCATGCGCTTGAAGGCGATGTCGAGCGCGCCGGCGCGGTGGGCGGAACGCAGGAACCCGGGCAGCGAACGCACCGGATGATCCTTCGCCGGCGRCTCCTCGGGAAAGACATCGCTGGCAGCAAGGATGTGGCCACTGCGCACAGCTTCCATCAAATCCGGGAAATCTACGACACCAGCGCGGCTGAGCAAGATGAACGCTGCTCCCTTGCGCATGCTGGCAAAGGATCTTGCGTCGAGAAAACCCTGGTTCTCGCTTGTCGCCGAAGCGACGACGAAGACAAGATCGCTGCCAGACAAGACCTCGTCGAGCGATGCGGGCGTCACGCCATGCTCAATCAGCACGGAAGGCGGCAGCCATGGGTCGAAGGCCTTGATCCGCGCCCGAAATCCTTGAAGCAGGCGGTGCAGCGCCTTGCCGAGATCGCCGAAGCCGATGAAGCCGACCTCCGAACCTGAGAGCAGCCGCGCCGTCCGGTTGCCCTCGGAGCCCCACAGCTCATTACCCTGCCGGAACGCCAGGTCGGCATCCACCACCCCGCGCGCCAGGTCGAGCGCGAAGGCGAGCCCGATTTCGGCCACCGGCTCGGCGAAAACCTGGCTCGGCGTGACGACATGTATGCCATGCTGAAACAGGTAGTCGTAGGGCATGTTGTCGAGCAAATTGCCTTCGACGTTGAAGATGCAGCGCAAGGACCGCATCCGCGTCAACGTCACCTGCGACAGCGGCGGCTGGCCAACGATGAAGCGGACTTGCGCCAGCGTATTGTCATCGAGTGCGGCGATACCAGTGGGCTCGACTTCGATGATTTCGTACTTTTYGTGCAGCACGCCAAGAGCGCTCGGTGACAAGATCAGGTCGAGCGTGCGCGGTGCTGGTGAACTCAACACAAGCGGTTTTTCGGCCTTGGCCATATCTCCTCCTGCAGTGCTGCCTCAGCCGTGGTCCAGCCCGAGCGCCTGGATCAGGTGCTCGCCGGTGATCACCCTCTCCACTTCCTCGATGCTCGACTTCTTTGGATCGATGTCGTCGGCAACGATCTTGCCGCCGCGCATGACGACGATCCGGTCGACCACCTGGAAAACGTGGTGGATGTTGTGGGCGATGA
>NZ_JBFUKO010000363.1:0-5412 GCF_056400805.1 Aminobacter sp. P4_H6_2 | reverse complement strand
ATGGTAGACTGCCTTCGGCCTCGGCCTGGTCAAGATCGACATCAGTTGGCGGAGCCGCCTGATCATCAGCCTGCTGGCCGGCTGTTGKTTCAACCACCGCGCGCTGCGCCTGGAAAAATGCAAAGTCCTCCTGCGTCGATGGGATGGACGTCATGAAGCGCTCGCTGGAACTCAGCATCGTGTCTGCGAGAAATTCGATCTTTGGCGAAATGCCGTCCTGGGTAAGTTCGACGGGGCGCGCAACGGAACGACGCTTTGTTTCCGCCCCAGCTTCATGCGCCAAATTGATCCACATTGGGTCGCCGGCAAGATCGACGATAGCCGGCACGTAGACAGAAGCATCCGACGGCACGATATCCGCTTCTTCGGTTGGCTGAAGATCTCCTTCATATTCGCCAAAGGACCAGTAGTCAGAGGTGAGATAGGCGGTACCGGCCACGGCGAGCAGCGCAAGGACACCCGCAGCGACAATAGCCTTTAGCCGGCGAGATCGTTCGCGCCGTGCCATTCGCTGTTGTTTTTGCTGCTTGAAGCTCGCATCGATGCCATGCGTCATGGCGATCGCCCGGTCAGGAAGAAGGTCCAGCGCGCCTGTTCAAGCGTGTCCACTTCAAAGAACCGAGCAGCGATGTGGCCGCGCTGCCAGCATTCGTCGATGCCGCGCACCGTGAAGCGCTTGCGCTCAACGCACATGTCCGTCGAGCCGCTGAGGATCGCATTGCCGAAGACATCCGTTGCGTAGATGTAGATGTAGCGATTGGTCAGTTCATCGCGAATGACGTTTACGCACTGGTTTGCGCCAATCGTCCACCAGCCGTCGGTCTGGAAGGCTGCATCGATCTGTTGGCCGACGGCGAGATTGACGACGTCGAGCGTCTGGTTGCAGACGGTGAATTCTGCTCTCGCTTCGCTCGGCGCAAACAAAACCGACAACAGGGCCATGCCACTGGCGGCAAGCATCGCGCGACCGGCATGGGGAACGCGCCCGATCCCGTTCGCATCGTGTCGCCGGCCTCTATCGGCTTCCCACCAAAGGTTCAGAAGATGCACTGTCGGTTGCGCCCCCAATCCGCACCAGGACAATGGTGACGTTGTCTGTTCCGCCGCGCGCGAGAACCTTTGCTAGCAGATCTTCGCATGCTGCCTGGGCCGTAGCCGAGATCACTGCCGTTTCGATCTCGGCGTCGCTGACATGCGCAGTCAGCCCGTCCGTTCCAAGCACGAAGATGTCGCCGGGCAAGAGATCGCCTTGCTGGAAGTCGACGTTGATGTCGTCGCTGACGCCAATGGCGCGCGTGATGACATTGCGACGTGGCCAAGTTTGCGCTTCTTCCGGCGTGATTGCGCCGCGGTCGAGCAGTTCCTGCACCTCGGTATGATCGTGCGAGACCTGAGAGATCGCGCCGTCGCGCACTAGATAGACGCGACTGTCGCCGAGCCAAAGGCAGGCGAATTTGCCGTCGATGGCTAACAACGCTGCGACGGTGGAGCCAATGGTCACGCCACGCGAATCCGAAATCTCGCGGATATCGGAATGCGCTAATCTCAGCCGGTCGACGAAACGTGCGCGCAGGTCCGGCGCGGAACTAGCGATGCCGATCGTCGACAGGTGTTCGACGATGCTGGCAGAAGCGACTTCTCCGGCGTCATGCCCACCCATACCGTCGGCGACCACCCACAGGCCACTGCGGGGTTCTATAAGATAGCTGTCTTCATTGACTTGGCGGACGCAGCCCTTGTGGCTTACGCCATAACTTTCGAAGGGGAGGGCGACATTGCTCAACTGCCTCAAGCGCTTCTCGGGCGCCCCTCTGCGTTGCGTATTAAGCGCTCGCGCCTTTCAGTCTGCCACAGGCCTAGGCGTTAGAGTACAGAAATTAACATGCACCAGATCGTCGGTGTGATTCCTGGCGATATCAAAGGCCTTTCGGGCACGTGAAGCCGGAGAATGCAGCAAGTGAAAAGGGGTTGCCGGGCGGGTTTATCTGGACTGTGTAGGCGACGTCGCGGCCGCCAATGACAAAGCKCAGCTCAAGATTGTCACCGTTGCGGGTGGAGATTCCCGCATCGAGCAACCGCTTCAACGCCCATGGCCCTTCGAACCTGATGGCGGACTCGCGACCGGGAAGCTCCGGCGTCAGGCTGAGATTGGCAGCGCCGGCGGGCATGCTGCCCGGCCAGGTGACGATACCTGGGCTGCTGCCGTTCTGATAGCTTTGAACGACCTGTCCGTTGACGTTGAGCAAGGCCATGTCGGCGTCGCCATGCAGCGAAAACGGCGTGAAGGTGATGTTGACAGCAGGCGTTGATCCTCCAAGTGGAAAGAATGCATCTCGAATCTCGGCGGCAAGCTGGAACTGCTTCAGCGTTGACTTGGACAGCCCGCGGCCGAGGCGTGCCTCCTGCTTCCACTGCCACTCTTGGCCCGACATGTCGGCAAAGGATGCCAGGTTCTGCGCGAAAAACCGATCGATGATGCCGCTGGGCGCGAAAAGGCGGGCGAAATCACTGATTGGCACGTCCTGACTGGCGCCCCCGCCGAACGGATAGCGATTGGCGATCGCTTCCTCGCACGGCCCGCTGACTGTTTCCTCAAGCGCCTGATTGAGTTGCGCGACCGAGGTTTCGGCAACAAGGCCTTCGAAATCGTCGGCCGCAGCATGAACCATCCGCGAAAGTGCCTTGGGCAGGCGAGACGCGTTGGCACGGAGGTTGGATATCTGCAGCTGGAGATTGGCGTTGACGCGGCCGGCTTGCGACGGTGCGGCGGCTGAGATTGTCAGGCTCTGGTAGATGGCGTGGAAATTCTGGATCAGCGCATCGACCGGGCGCTGACCGGGACGGCCGTCGACAAGAAGCTGGAATGGCCGGAACTGTGCCTCAATGTTTGCCCCCGGAACCAAAGTCGGTGCGTTCGCGAATGCGGCACCAGCACGAGTGTTGGATTTGCGACCGGCGAGTTCGATGCCTATGCGGGCGAGGCCGTCGGCGTGCGCTTCGGCTTCGCCGGTGCCAGGCGTGTCGCCGCGCGTCAATGCCGTTTCGCGCGCGATCGCCTCAAACAATTGCGCGAGCGGCGAACTGGGCGAACCCGCGGCCGAAAGGGCGAGATATTCAGGCTTGTCCGCCGACATTGATTTGAACTTCAGCCTGTCGAGGACGCCATTCCATGCGCCTGAGAATTCATTGCTGTAGCGGTCGAGCAATTCAGGCCCAAGCCTCAGCAATTCCTGCTCGACATTCCCTTGCTCGCCACCGGCGCCGATCACCCATTGTTCGTCGACAAGCCTTTGGGCGATGCCAGCGAGTTGTCCCAGGTAGAAATCGTTGAAGCCGGCGTAGGTGTAGAGGCCGGGAATGCGAAGCGTCGACAGATCGCTGCCGTCGACAGTTTCGAAGATCAATTTTGCTGCTGGGCCGCCTCTCGTTGCCACAGCAAAGTCAGCGAGCGGGGCGGCCGAAATTGCCGAGGCGATCAGGGAAGAGGCACGGTCGGCGACGGTCATGCGGCCAAGCGCGCGCTGTGCGGCTTCGACGACAGGGCGATTGAGCTCAAGCGATGGGTTGTACTCGTCATCGAGCGCCAGCATCGCGCGCAGGTGCTTTTCCAGTATCAGGCGCCCTTCGCGATTTTGCGGCCCGGGGTAACGGTTTTGCTCCCAATCTTTCCTCAGCCAGGAAACAATCTGCTCATCCTCGACCTTAGGTGCCTCGCCGCCAAGCATGRGGTAGATCTTCAGCGCCTCATAGAGCGCGGCCGGATCGCTCATCTTGGCCTCGATCGTGTGCTCGACGTGAAGCAAGAGCCGCGTGCGGAACATCCGCTCCAATGCCAGCCGGTAGGTCGTTTCCGATGCCGAAAGCAGCCGCGCGCGCTGGCTCAGCCCAAGCGCTTCCTGAGGCGGCGTCGGCAGGTCGCGGTTCTCATAGCCGGTTGGCAGACCGCGAACGCTCTCCAGTGCATCAATGACGTTTTCAAGATCGACATCGGACACGGTTTCCGCCTGGAGCAAGGCGCTGGCCGACGAACTATAGTTTTCCGCCGCCTGATAGGTGGCAGCGATCAGCGCCTTGTTGGCGGTGTAGCTCATCGCCATAGCACCGAGTGCCCCAGCAGCAAGCAAGCCGACGGCACCGACGCCGGCATAGCGAGAAATCCTGGCGCGCCGGTCGGCGGCTTCGTCGTAAGAAACCCAGCCTGCTTCGGCGAAGATGACCTTTGCGAGCAAATCGTGCAGGAAAAAGCTCTTGCCGGTGCCCGACAGATGAACATGAGACCCACTGCCGAAGCTTCGACCGATGGCGCCGAGCACCCGGTCGATCGGGGTGCCTTCCTGCGTGCCGGAGGAGAAATAAAACCCGCGCAATATGGCGCTTGACTGCTTTTTCGTCGGCTCGAAGACGCGGTTGAGAAAATCCGCACTGCGCTGCTTGAGCGAGGCGAACTGCGCGGCAAAGTCGAAGATTGAGACGCGCGCGACCGGATCGGGTTCCTCCTGCAACCGGTCTGGTACTTGCTCGGCCAGGCGGTGGACGAGCGCGTCGAACTCAGCAGGCACAGTGCCAACCATATTTGTCTTGTGATCCGCATCTTGGAATGTGGCACCCCACACCATGCGCCGGCGGGTTTCGACGAGACCGCCGAAACACTCCATGAAGCCGGCGATCAGGTCGGCCTTGGTGAACAGGACATAGACCGGGAAGCTGATTTTCAGCGTCTCGTGGATCTCTTGCAGGCGATTGCGGATTTCAATGGCATGGGCTCCGAGTTCCTGATCGCCTGACGTCATCACGTCGGAAAGGCTAATTGCTACGATCACGCCGTTGATAGGCTGTCGGGCGCGGTACTTCTTCAGTAGCGACAGAAATGCAAACCAGCCCTTGCGGTCGCTGTCGGCATCGGAGTCCTGCGTCGTATAGCGGCCGGCAGTGTCGATCAGGACAGCCTCGTCGGTGAACCACCAGTCGCAGTTTCGGGTACCGCCGATGCCGGGTACTGGTTGGGCGGCACCGGACACGGCGAGCGGAAAATTCAGGCCCGAATTGACCAGCGCGGTGGTCTTGCCGGCACCAGGCGGGCCGATGATGAGATACCAAGGCACTTCGTAGAGAAAGTTGTGTTTGCCGCTGGCGCGTTTGAGCGTCGCGATGGCCTTGGTCATGCCCGTTTCGAGTTGCCGGGCATCGCCGTCATACTCGCTATCGCTCGCCACTGCCGCTGCCAGCGCCTTTTGTGCGTTGCGGGCATGCAAAGATCGGAGCAGATAGAAGCCCACAACCATTGCCACCACTAGGCCGATAACAGCGATGCGCGGCCAGGCAGTCGCCAGAGGACGGGTGTCAGCGAACACGATTAGCGGGCCGGCGAACCACACGGCCGCGACAAAGCCGGTCAGCGCAAGGACGCTGAAA
>NZ_JBFUKO010000362.1:0-5419 GCF_056400805.1 Aminobacter sp. P4_H6_2 | reverse complement strand
GGTTTCGGCAAGACGGAGGTGGCGCTGCGCGCAGCCTTCATCGCGGCTATGGAAGGTTTCCAGGTGGCGGTGGTGGTGCCGACGACGCTTTTGTCGCGCCAGCATTTCAAGACGTTCACGCAGCGTTTCGCCGGCCTGCCGATCAAGGTCCGGCAGGCCTCGCGGCTTGTCGGCACCAAGGAACTGGCCGAGACCAAGCAAGGCATCGCCGACGGCACTGTCGACATCGTCGTCGGTACGCATGCGCTGCTGGGTTCGTCGATCCAGTTCAAGAATCTCGGGCTGCTGATCATCGACGAGGAGCAGCATTTCGGCGTCAAGCACAAGGAACGGCTCAAGGACCTGAAGAGCGACGTGCATGTGCTGACGCTATCGGCGACGCCGATCCCGCGCACGCTGCAACTGGCGCTGACGGGGGTGCGCGAACTGTCGCTGATCGCCACCCCGCCTGTCGACCGCATGGCGGTGCGCAGCTTCATTTCGCCCTACGACCCGCTGGTCATTCGCGAAACACTGTTGCGCGAGCGCTATCGCGGCGGCCACAGTTTCTATGTCGTGCCGCGCATTGCAGACCTTGCGGAAGTGCATCAATTCCTTCAGGAATCAGTGCCGGAACTCAAGGTCGCTGTTGCCCACGGCCAGATGGCGGCGGGCCAGCTCGACGACATCATGAATGCCTTCTATGACGGCCAGTACGACGTGCTGCTGTCGACGACGATCGTCGAATCCGGCCTCGACATTCCGACGGCCAACACGCTGATCGTGCATCGCGCCGACATGTTCGGCCTGTCCCAGCTCTACCAGTTGCGCGGCCGCGTTGGCCGCTCCAAGGTGCGCGCCTATGCGCTGTTCACGCTGCCGGCCAACCGCACGCTGACCACCACCGCCGACCGCCGGCTCAAGGTGCTGCAGTCGCTCGATACGCTGGGCGCAGGCTTCCAACTCGCCAGCCACGATCTCGACATTCGCGGTGCCGGCAACCTTCTGGGCGAAGAGCAATCGGGCCACATCAAGGAAGTCGGCTTCGAGCTCTACCAGCAGATGCTGGAAGAGGCAGTGGCCGAGCTGCGTGGCAGCGGCGAAGCGATCGACACAGGCTGGTCGCCGCTGATCGCGGTCGGCACGGCGGTGATGATCCCGGAGGCTTACGTACCCGACCTCCAGCTCAGGCTGGCGCTTTACCGCCGTCTCGGCGATCTGGAGAATACCGAAGAGATCGACGGTTTCGGCGCCGAACTCATCGACCGCTTCGGACCGTTGCCGGAAGAGGTCAAGCACCTGCTCAAGATCGTCTTCATCAAGGCGCTGTGCCGCAAGGCCAATGTCGAGAAGCTCGATGCCGGGCCGAAGGGCGTGGTGGTGCAGTTCCGCAAGCGCGAATTCGCCAATCCGGCCGGGCTGGTGCGCTACATCGCCGAGCAGGGCTCGCTGGCCAAGATCAGGCCCGACCACAGCGTGGTGTTTGCGCGCGACTGGCCAAATCCGGAGAAGCGGCTGGCTGGCTCGGCCGTCATCATGACGCAGTTGGCGAAGCTCGCCGAACAAGCGGCTTAAATGCACAAATCCCTCACCACCTGACGGCGACGAGGGATCGGCATTTTCGGCAATATGAAGATCAGTTGAGCGTCGGCGCGCCGGCTGCCTTTTCGGTAGCGACCTGGCGGATGGCGTCGGCGAGTGTCGCCGAATCCTGGGCGCCCATGACCGCATATTTGCCATCAATCAGGAAGCACGGCACACCGGTGATGCCCATGCGTGAGGCAGTGACGATCTCATTGGTCACGTCGTCGCGGTCGGCGTCGGTGGCAAGCAGCGATTCGACCACGGCCGCATCCATGCCTGCGGTGCGGGCTGCCTCGACCAGCACGGCGTGGTCGCCGATATCCTTGCCCTGCTCGAAATAGAGGCTGAACAGCGAACGCGCGAGCCTGTCTTGCACGTCATTGCCGGAAGCCGCCGCCCAACGGATGAGGCGGTGGGCGTCGAGCGTATTGGGCGCAACCGTGATGGCATCGAAATCAAAAGCAATGCCTTCGACCGCGCCGAGCGAGACCAAATTGGCGTGAACCTGCTGCAGGCGCGCCTCGTCGCTGAATTTCGCCAGCATGTAGGCCTTGCGTTCCTTGCCTTCCGGCGGGATCGTCGGATCAAGCTGGAATGGACGCCACCGCACCTCGGCCTTGACCTCGGGAAGGCTGGCAAGTGCGCTTTCCAGGCGCTTCATTCCAAGAAAGCACCATGGGCAGACAACGTCGGAGACGACGTCGATGGTGATTTGGTTCTGGTCGGTCATGGATAGGTCCTTAGCTTGTGCAGTCCGATTTAACCGCCCTGACTCCACCAGACCGGCAATTGATAGCCAGATATGGGTGTTTTTTCCGGATGTTTTAGTCTCTTGGCATAAGCGATCCACTGCTCGGAATTATGCTGCATCGGAACCATGTAGTTGCCGGAGATCAGCAATCGGTCAAGGACGCGCACTGCGGCAACGAAATCGTCCTTCTCGCGGGCCTGGAGCATCGCCTCGATGGCCGCGTCGACGGCCGGGCTTGAGACGCCGGCAAGATTGAACGAGCCGGGCTTCTGGGCGGAGGACGAGCCCCAGCGGCCAATCTGTTCGATTCCGGGCGACAATGTGCCGGAGAAGCCGGTCACGCCAATCAAGACGTCGAAATCGAAGGCCTGCTTGCGCGACTGGATCTGATCGGCCTCAAGCGCCCGGATCGTCATGGTGATGCCGAGCTTTTCCAGCGTGCGCTGGTAGATGGCGGCCAGGCGCTGCTCAGCTTCAGAGGAGGTCAGGATTTCGAACGCGAAGGGTTTTCCCTCAGGGTCGAGCATCTTGCCGCCCTGCAGCGTGTAGCCCGCACTCTTGAGCAGGTCGAAGGCAGCCTTCAGAACCTTGCGGTCCTGGCCGGAACCGTCCGTAACTGGCGGGCGGTAGGTGCCGTCCATGACGTCCGGGCGCACAGCACCAGGGAAGGGCGCCAGCAGCGCTTTTTCCTTGTCGTTGGCCGGCACGCCATAGGCTGACAGTTCCGAGCCCTGCCAGAAGCTGACGGTGCGTTCGTATTTGCCGCTGAACAGGTTCCGGTTGGCCCATTCGAAGTCGTAGAGCAAACCGAGTGCCTGGCGGACGACCGGATTTGCGAATTTCGGCAGGCGCGTGTTGAACATGAAGCCCGTAACCACGGGAGGCAAACCGCTCTTGAAGGTTTCTGCAACGATGTCGCCGTTCTTGAAGGCGGGGAAGTCGAAGCCACGCTCACGCTTGACCGGATCGGCCTCGGTGAAGGTGTCGCAAATGCCCTTCTTGAACGCCTCGAACAGGGCCGCGGTGTTGAGGAAATACTCGATGGTGATCTGGTCGTAATTGTCGAAGCCACGCTTCGAGGGGATGTCGCGTGCCCAGTATTCGGGGTTGCGCTTGAAGACGATGCGCTCGCCGGGCTTCACGTCGGCCACGGTGTAAGGTCCGCTCCCAACGATCGGCTTCAGCGTCGTCTGGTCGAAAGTGGCCATGTCGAAGAAGTGCTTGGGCACGATCGGCGTCAGCGCGATGATGAGCGGAAATTCGCGGTCGGCCTTGTCGTTGAAGGTGAAGCGGACGCTGAGGTCGCCGGTCTTTTCGATCTTCTCGATCTTGGACATGCGGTCGCTGTAAGGCGGGCGGCCCTTTTCGGTGAAGACTTCATAGGTGAAAATCACATCGTCGGGCGTGATCGGCTGGCCGTCCGACCATTTGGCGTTCGGATCGATGTTGAACTCGATCCATTTGCGGTCGGGATCGATGTCGACCGACTTGGCGGTAAGGCCGTAGACGCTGAAGGCCTCGTCGGCGCTGCGCTGCATCAGCRATTCGAAGACCAGATTGCCGTAGATCGTGTCGAGCATGCCGCGCGCGGTGGTGCGCAGGCTCTTGATGATGAACGGGTTGAGGTTGTCGAAGCTTCCTATGACGCAATAGGTGATCTTGCCGCCCTTGGGGGCGTCCGGATTGGCATAAGGAAAGCTCTTGAAGTCGTCCGGCAAGGCCGGAGTGCCGTGCATGGAAAGGCCGTGGACCGGTTCTGAATTGGCCGCGCGCGGGGCAAGAAGAGCGATTGCGGCGGTGGCAACCAGCAGCGAAAGAGTGCGTCTCACGACGATTCTCCACGAATTCGGGGAAACTTTGATGATTCGAAGGGTAGCGCACCCAGACAAGGGCCGTCCATTGCCGGCTGAAGGCACAAGAAATGCGCTGAAGCGGGCTGGATTCACAGCGCACGGCAGTGTAACAGGCGCGACGAAGTCATGCTGTTGCCTCAATTGCCCAACAGGTAGCGTCGACACACGGCTTGGGCCGGTTCCGGGATTGTTTGAGAGGAATTCATGAAGATGACGAGCCAGAAATTCGACGGTCTCCGCCTGTCGGTCTTGGCGACTGGCGTTGCCGGTATGCTGGCATCGGGCCTCGCACCTGCTGCCGCGCAGCAGCAACAGATCCCGCAGGGCTGGTTCAAGGCTTGCTCCAAGCAGGCTGACGTGGACATCTGCAACGTGCAGAACATCCTGACCGCCAGCAACGGCCAGCTGGTGACCGGCATTTCGATGATCGAGCTCAAGGGCAAGGTCAACCGCAAGGTGTTCCAGGTTACCGTGCCGAGCGGTCGTCTCGTGCCTCCCGGCATCGGCCTGCAGGTCGACGGCGGCAAAGCGCAGAAGCTCGAATACGTGATCTGCTTCCCGGACCGCTGCGTTGCCGAGATCGCCCTTACCGATCCGCTCATCGCCTCGTTCAAGAAGGGCACTGAGCTCACGCTGACGTCGATCAACTTCCAGAACCAGCCGAACCCGATCAAGGTTTCGCTGTCGGGCTTCACTGGCGCCTTCGATGGCGAGCCGATGAAGCAGTCGGATCTGGAAGACCGCCAGAAGAAGCTCCAGGAGTTCGTGTCGAAGAACAACGAGGACTTCGCCAAGAAGCTCAAGGAAGAGCAGGACAAGGCCAAGACGGCCAACTGATCGACCTGACAGATCTGACATGAAAAAAGCGGGGTTTCGGCCCCGCTTTTTTTGTTTCGTATCAGGCGCTTGCGCCTAATGACTGATGCGCGCCTTGGGGGCGTATCGGCCATCCGAAATCTTGTCAAAATACTCGCCGACCTGAGGATGGCGGACCGGCTCGCCGGAGCTGTCCTCAAGCAGGTTCTGCTCGGAGACATAGGCGACGTATTCGGTCTCGGCGTTTTCAGCCAGCAGGTGATAAAAGGGCTGGTCGCGGCGGGGGCGCACGGCGGCGGGGATCGCCTCGTACCATTCTTCGGTATTGGCGAATTCGGGGTCGACATCGAAGATTACGCCCCGAAACGGAAAGACACGGTGGCGCACCACCTGTCCTATAGAGAATTTTGCCGTCTTCATGCGGATCACCCGATGC
>NZ_JBFUKO010000361.1:0-5448 GCF_056400805.1 Aminobacter sp. P4_H6_2 | reverse complement strand
CTGATGCTGGTGGTAGACGGAACCCTCACGGTCCGCGAGCGCCTTGGCCTCGCGCATCAGTTCCTCCGATGCGCTGCCGCTGCCATAGAGCGCGACATGCCCGCGCACGAGACCGTCCTTGTCACGGTTGCGCTTGAGCTGGCCGCCGAGTTCCCGGCGTGCGCGGGCGCCGTCGCATGGGGCTCGCTTGATGTCGGCCGCCATAGGCTCGCCGCCGACGAGATCCCACAGCATGCAGTCCGATACCGAGCAGCGGATGCCAACTGCTTCGGCCGCGCTGGCGACGGCATCGGGCGAAAAACTGGTCGCGGCATCGACAAAGCCGGTGAAGCCGTTGCGTGCCATTTCGGCCGAAGCCATCAGTGCGCTGGAATACTCGTCCTCGTCGGTGACGGCGTTCAACCATCGCGCGAAGACGCCTGGCCTACCCCTGCCCTCTTCTTTTGGCGGGTTGGGGCTGTCGGGGATGGAGCCGCGGGTGAGATGCAGGCTGGCGTGATAGTGCCCATCGATGAAACCGGGATGGATCGTACCGCCCTGGGCGTCGATCCGCCGAGCGGCACGCCATTGCTTTTCGATCAAGCGGCTCGGCCCGATGGCGGCGATGCGCTTGCCGCGGATGGCGAGCGCACCGTCCGGGTAGATTCTACGCTCGCCGTCCATGGACAGGATGTGGCCGTGTACGATGAGCAGATCGCAGGATTGCATCGTCCCCCCCGCCTGGTCATTGCCGGACATCTGCATGGTCAGATCCCCATGCCGCCGGTCTCGCGGTCCCAAGCGCCGACGCGCAGGTCGCTCTTCGCCTGGAGCAGGCTCTGCTTCTGCACGCGCATCGAGGGCGTCCGCTCGAAGTCCGTTTCGCGGTATTCGATGAAGCGCGGAATCTTGAACGCGGCGAGGTTAGCCCGACAGAACGCGACGATTTCCTCAGGCGGCAGCGTCTCGCCGGGCTTCAGGTGAACGTAGGCCTTGACCTCTTCGCCGCGAAGCTGGTCGGGCACCGGCACCACCGCAGCTTCGACCACCTTGGGATGCGAGCGCAGCACGCCTTCGACCTCGGCGGCCGAAATGTTCTCGCCCGAACGCCGGATGATCTCCTTCTTGCGCCCGACGAAATAGAGCAGCCCCCTGTCGTCACGGCGCGCAACATCGCCGGAATGATACCAGCCGCCGCGATTAGCTTCTTCGGTGGTTTCTGGCCGGTTGAGGTAGCCGGCATAAAGATCAGGTCCGCTGATCAGGCACTCCCCAGCCTCGCCGTCGGGCACATCGACATCGTTGTCGTCAACGAGGCGGATGGACACGCCGGGCGGCTCGATGCCCATTGTGCCGGTCCCGACCAGTTCGTCAGCAAGATGATTGGGAACGCGGCTCATGATGCCGCCTTCAGTGCTGCCATACTGATTATGCCAGAGAAAACCATACCGCTCCAGCATCTCCTGATGCAGTTCTTTCGGCAGGCCTGCATGGATGGCGAGACGGATGCGGTGGTTGCGTTCGGCCGGGCCGGGTTCGCCCTTCATCAGCAGCGCCGGAATCGAAGCGATCGAAAGAATCTCGGTGGCGTCATAGGTCGTCACCACCTCCCAGAATCTGGAGACCGAGAAGCGGCGCATCGCCACCATCGTGCCGCGCGAGGCGAGCGAAGTGAGAAGCTGGATGGCGGGGTCAGCATAATAGAATGGTAGGCAGCAGAGTTGCCGATCCTGCCAGCCACGGCGGAACAGCCGCAGATCGAGGTCTATCACCCGCAGCCACCAGCCATGGTGTAGCATGCATCCTTTTGGCGCGCCCGTCGTGCCAGAGGTGTAGTAGACGGTGATGATGTCTTCGCGCTGGCATTGCGCGGTTGCGAAATCGAGCGGCTCGGCGGAGTAGGCCGACAGCCCTTGCGGCTCGTCGCCGTCAACCAGGATGATGTGCTCCAGGCCCGGCGCGTTGCCGCGTACTGCCTCGATGATCGGCAACTGCGGCTTACCGACGATCGCCGCGACCGGCGCCGCGTCGGCAACGATGTGCCCGGCATCGTACTGCATGGCGGTCGGCGCGATCGACACCAGTGTGCAGCGGTTGGCCACGATGCCGAACAGCGCGATCATGAATTCGAGGCGGTTGTCGAGCATGACGACGACACGGTCGCCGGCCGTGACAATGCCGCGCAAATAGCCGGCGAAGCGCTGGCAGCGGTCAAGAAATTCGCGCCGCGTCATGACCGGGCCACCGTCGATGATGATCGCCGGCCGCTCCGGGTCCTCGAGGCAGCCTTTGCTGACGATCTCGATCACCGACTGGTACGGCACGGCACTCCAGTCGGGAGCGATGTTTTGATGCGTAATCCAGTTCGCCGGACGCTGCGACAGGCTGGCAACGCCAAGTTCCATCCGCTCGGTCGATGCGGTCGGGGTGCTGTTCATGACGACACCTGTGCRTACCCGTTCTTGATCACGATATTGCCTTCGGCGTCGGTTGCCTCGAAGCCGACCAGCCCCTCGCCGCCCGGCCAGTGATCCACGTTGATCGTTTGCCCGGAGGTCAGAAACAGCGGATGGGCGAAGCGGCATCCGAGCCGCCTGAGCAGAGACGTGGCGCCACCGCAGTGGTGGTCGACGATGGCACGCGCCGCGAAGGACAGTGTGCACATGCCGTGGACGAGCGGTGCGGGAAAGCCCGCCTTGGCCGCCGCCGCCGGGTCGATCGTATAGGGCGAATAGTCGCGCGCGGCATCGGCATAGCGGCGGGTCTGGTCCGGTGCGAGCATATAGAGCGCCGATGAGACGGCAGCCCTGGCGATCACCGGTCGTCGCGGCACACTTACGCCACGGGAGTCTTGCTGCGCAGCGCCCTGGATCAGGCAGGTGGTGTATTGGGTGCAGACTGCTCCGCCGTCATGAGTGACTGTTTCGGAGCGGATGACGAGTGCCACCCCGGCACGCGTGCCGCGGGCACCGATCAGCGTTGAGACGGTGAACAGCCGCTGGCCAGCGACGATCGGCATGTGGAAAACGAAGTCGTGTTCGCCATGCAGCACGAATGCCGATGTCGACTTCCCGAGAACCTCGACCATGCTCTGCATGACCGGCACATGTGCGAAAACCGGCGGTGCGAACTCGCCCGCCAGATGCCTCGGGTTTTCGTCGTTGACCGACCGCGCGAACTGCGCAAGCCGGTGACTGCTCGTCCGAAATTCTTCCGAATCCCGCGACAAGCCCAACGGAACGGCTGCGACAGCAGAATTGCTTGAATACATCACGCAAGTCCCTCGACAAAATCACCCAGTCGCGGAAGCTTCGGCAGCCGATGGTTCAGCGCCTGCTCCAGATCTTCCAGCCTCCAGCGACCATCGGTTTTAACGTCGACCTCGATCGCGCTAGGGGCAATGACCTCGACCCGATTGCCGTAGGCCTGGAACACTTGCCCGGTCGCCGGACAGTTCTCCAGCGCCAGCCAGCAGATCAGCGGCGAAACGTTGTCTGGGTCGAACACGTCGAAAACATCCTGCGGCGGCGGTTGCAAAGACGGCTCGATCCGCGTGCGGGCCGACGGCGACACGGCATTGGAGCGAACGCCGTATTTGGCGCCTTCCAGCGCCAGTGTACGCGACAGACCGACGACCGCCATCTTGGCGGAGGCGTAGTTCGCCTGGCCAAAATTGCCGATCAATCCGGCGAGCGACGTGGTGTGCACCACGCTGGCCGCCACCTTGGCACCGCCTTTCGAAGCGTTGCGCCAGTATTCCGACGCGTGTCGTGCCGGCGCTGCATGCCCCTTCAGATGGACACGGATGACCGAGTCCCACTCTTCTTCCGACATGTTGGCAAGCAATCGGTCACGCAAAATCCCCGCATTGTTGACCAGCACATGCAAGTCACCGAACGTATCCACGGCCTGCCGGATCAACGCCGCGGCCTCGCTCCAGTCGGCAACGTCGTGGCCGCTGACGACGGCCTTGCCGCCTTGCGCCAGGATCTCCGCGACGACACCCTGGGCGGGCGTCGAATCGCGCCCCAAACCGTTGAGATCGCCGCCCAGATCGTTGACCACGACCGCAGCGCCATGACTCGCCAGCGCAAGCGCATATGAGCGGCCCAGCCCGCGGCCGGCCCCGGTGACAATGGCAACGCGCCCGGCAAGCCGCCCGCTCGTCACGACACCCGCCCGCCAAAAAAGGCGCGAAGAGCCCTCGCCGCCCAACAATATACGACACCGTTTCGCATGCTATGTTCCCGCCTCTCTCGCAAACGTCCAGGCGCTGTTCCGGACTCTTCCCGGAACCGGTGCGCTGCCGCACCCGCTGCATCAATCGACAACAGAAAACGTCGAAATGAATATGAAGTCAATATCATTTTTAAGGCGATCGGGTTGTTGTTCTGCCCTGCTGGATGATGACGAAAGCCGGCCTACGGGAGCAACAAAGCCCCATCACGCTTCGCGAAAATCGATCCGACTGCCTCGTCCAGCGTTACTGCAAAATCAATCAACAGCCCGGCAATCCATGGGGTTTTCGGGACGGCCAAACAGCTTCAGCATTGCCGGCGCACTTCCGATTGGAGGGTCCTGCACTACAGCTGTAATTTTCGGACGCCGCGAGCCCTGTCGGAGCGGGAACCAGAGCCCTCCTTGAGGGGCACATTCCGGCGGCGCACAAACACATCGCCACGCCTGAGCCTGGGGGGGGCGCGCAATCTCGATCCACGATATGCTCCTGATCGTCAGCGCCCTTGCCAGGTCGACCTGCAGGCAACACGCGCCCGTGGACGCTGGCTAGCTTTGGCAGGTTGCGGGTGATCGCGTGAAGTTCACACGGACCATCTCGCATTTCGGAAACGGGCGCTAGCCGGCTCGCCGGCGGTCACGCCACGTTCGGTGGGTCCTTGCAGTAGACCGCTCGATACCACAGCGTCGACAGCATCAGCGCCAGTTCGTCTGGCTCGAACTTGTCTTCCTCCATCACCGAATCTTTGGTGACGATGATGGAATAGAGATAGTGGAACACCATCCCCTCCAGGGCGCGCGCCACCGTCATTGCCGAACCCGGCATGGTGTCGCTGTAGTTGCCACGCCGTGAAATTGAGCGGGCGAGGCCTTCGATCCACTTGCGGTGGCGGGGCTGCCACAATTTGCGAAATTCCGGAAGCTGGCTCTGAAGTTGCACATGGCATTGCATCAGCCCAGGATTGGCCTGATAGGCCGAAATAAAGAGGCGATTGGTATTCATGATGGCTTCGAATTCGTTGTTGCCACCACCGACCTGCCGGGCTCTCTCATAGAGATAATCGACAAAGTCGAGAACGACCTCCGTCGCAATTTCGTTCTTGTCGCGAAAATATACATAGAACGTGCCAAGTGCGACTTCGGCATAGGAACAGACATCTGAGACTTTCAGGTCCTGATAGCCGATCTCTTCAAGCGCGCGCGCGGCAGCGATCTTCAGCCGGTACTTTGTCC
>NZ_JBFUKO010000360.1:0-5458 GCF_056400805.1 Aminobacter sp. P4_H6_2 | reverse complement strand
GTTCAGCACCATGATGCCGACGCAAGGCCGGTAAGGCAGGTCTTCTGGCGCGGTCCTGGTCCGACCCCGAACGAGGACAGTGACTGATGTCGAAGACCAGGACCGCGCCAGAAGACCTGCCTTACCGGCCTTGCGTCGGCATCATGGTGCTGAACACCAAAGGGCTGGTCTGGGCTGGGCGGCGGATCGCTGAACCAGACAGCGAATTGTCTGATACCGACCAGTTGTGGCAGATGCCGCAAGGCGGCATCGACAAGGGCGAGGAGCCTTTTCCGGCTGCCATGCGCGAGCTCTACGAGGAAACCGGCATGCGCAGCGTCACGTTGCTTGCCGAGGCACCCGGCTGGATCAATTACGACCTGCCGCCGCATCTCTTGGGCGTCGCCTTCAAGGGCAAGTATCGCGGCCAGACGCAAAAATGGTTCGCATTCCGCTTCGAGGGCGAGGAGAACGAGATCGCCATCGACCCGCCTCCCGGCGGCCATTCTGCCGAGTTCGACCGCTGGGCCTGGAAGCCGATGGTCGAGTTGCCAGAGCTGATCGTGCCGTTCAAACGCAGGGTCTATGATGACGTTGTCGCTGCGTTCAGGCATCTGGTGAAATAGCCCCTCCGGCCGCCGCCCTTGACAAGCAAGGCAGGGTCGGCGACTCTTCAGCCATGTGCACCATCGCTCATATCGGCAGCTTTGCCCTATTTCGGGTCTGCCCCATCGCGGGATACTAGCCCCGGCTCGGTCGCTATGCGACTTCCGAGCCCTTGGGGCCGATTTTTTTTCAACGCATGAAATCATGAGCACCGGGGCCGCGTAGCGGTTCGGGCTCCATTTGGGCACGTCCGTTCCGCGGACGGACCGGTCGCGCGCCTTTTTGATGCGCCGGCCGGACGATAATCTATGAGGCTTCCATTGCGCCAGAACATCAAGCAACGTCGCGAACACGAGATCGTGGTGAGCGAAAACGACTATGCCAGGCTGACCGGCTTGGCCGAATCCAGTCTCGAACGCCTGCCGGGCATTGCCGAGGAACTGCTTTCCGAAATGGAGCGGGCCAAGATCAAGCCGCTGAGCCGCATCCCGGCCAATGTGATCCGCATGGGCTCGACCGTGACGTTCCGCAGCGGCGACGGCGAGGTCAAGACGGTGACGCTTGTCTATCCAGGCAAGGCCGACATCGCCGAAGGCAAGGTCTCGATCCTGACGCCGGTGGGTGCTGCCCTGATCGGCCTTCGTGAAGGCCAGTCGGTCGCCTGGACCTCGCGTGACGGCCGTCGTCTCGAACTCGAGATCATCACGGTCGAAGTGCCACGCGAAGACGCCAATTGACGGGCGCGAGCTTCAACAGCAGCCCGATTTTCGAACCATGCCAGTGCCGGGCAAAGCCTAGCACTTGTGGAGCTATGCCATGTCCAAATGTCAGCTGACGACCAAGGATTTCGCCATCGTCAAAACGATGCTTGACCGCCTGGCCTGGTCGGGTGGCCCGCTTGTCGCCCTTTTGCGCCGCAAACTGGCTTCGGCGCATGTGGTGTTTTCAAACGAAGCCGATGCCGACGTGGTCACGCTGAACAGCCGCGTGACATTCAGCGTCGATGGCGGCGCGCCACATACCCGCATTGTCGCGCATGGGCCCATGGACGGCATGGTGGGCCAGATCATCCCGATCACCGTGCCACGCGGGCTGGCTTTGCTCGGCCTGCGCAAAGGTCAGTCGATCGTGGTCGACTGCGGCCGCGGCTCGACCGAAACCATTCGTGTCGACGAGATCCACTATCAGCCCGAGGCCGCGCGTCCCGGAATCACCACGCCGGAAGGCGATGCCGAGGCAACCGGCCGCCGCTTCCCGGTACTGGTATTCAGTTCCGATGAGCCGCAGTCCCTTGGCGTGCCAAGAAAAATCCGGCACACCTTGGGAAATGGCGATGACCCAGGCCCTTCGGCGGCCTGACGGGCGCCGCCTGTGAGTTTGTGCGTGCTCCCTTTCGGGGTCACGCACTTGGGGGCGCAATGAAGGTCATAGTCGTCGGCGGCGGCGTCATCGGAGTGACGACCGCCTATTATCTTGCCGAAGCAGGGCACGAGGTGGTCGTCTACGACCGCCAGAAGGGGCCGTCTCAAGAGACCAGCTATGCCAATTCGGGCGAGATTTCGTCCGGCTATGCCTCGCCAATGGGGGCACCCGGCATGCCGCTCAAGGCTCTGAAATGGCTCGCCATGAAGGATGGGCCACTTTCCTTCCGGCCGAAATTCGATCCCAAGATGTGGATGTGGCTGGCCAGGATGCTGCGCAACTGCACAGCAGAACGTTATCAGGCGAACAAGGCACTGATGATGGCGCTGGCCGAATACAGCCGCGATATGTTGCGCGTGCTACGCGAAGGCACCGACATTTCCTACGACGAACTCAGCCATGGCACGCTGCAGCTGTTTCGCACCCAGGAGCAGCTCGACGGCATCGGCTCCGACGCCTCCGTGCTCGACAAGTTCGAGGTGCCCTACGAGATCCTCGACGCTTCGGGCTGTATCGCGGCCGAACCAGGCCTTGCCGGTGCACGCCAGAACATAGTTGGCGGCCTGCGAATGCCGGATGACGAAACCGGCGACTGCCGGCTTTTCACCGAACGTCTGGTCGAACTGTGCAGCGAACGCGGCGTGATTTTCCGGTTCGGCAAGCGTGTCTACTCACTGGAACATGCGGGCGGGCGCGTTCATCAGGTCGTTTCGGACGATGGCATTGCCAATGCCGACGCCTTTGTGATGGCAGCCGGCAGCTATTCCGAACGCTTCATGCGCAAGCTGCACCAGCGCGTGCCGGTGTATCCGCTCAAGGGCTATTCGCTGACCATGCCGATCGCTGATGCCGACCGCGCGCCGGTTTCGACTGTCATCGACGAAACCTACAAGGTCGCCATTACGCGGCTGGGCGGCCGTATCCGTGTCGGCGGCACGATGGAAATGTCGGGTTTCGATCTGACCTTGGATGAATCGCGCCGTGCGCCGCTCGAACGGTCGCTGCGACAGCTGTTTGACGGTGCGGGAAGCTTGCGCGACGCGCATTTCTGGTGCGGTCTGCAGCCGATGACACCGGACGGTCCGCCGATCTTAGGCAGGACGAAATTGCCGAACCTGTTCATCAACACCGGCCACGGCATGCTTGGCTGGACCATGGCCTGCGGCTCGGGGAAAATCCTCGCCGACATGATCTCCGGCCGCGAGCCGGAGATCGACGCCAGCGGACTTGGCCCCGAGCGTTATTGGGGTTGAGCTGTTCAAGCCGCCTTCAGCGACCGCGGAGCTTCCGCCGACTGGTACATCGAGATCGTGTGGCCGTCAGGATCGGCGAATTCGGACGACCAGCCGCCTGGCGCATGACTGACCGGGGTGACAATGGTCACGCCTTTGCCGGCCAGCGACGAGACGATGTCGTCGATACCGCCGTCAGCAATCTCGAAGACGATGATCGGGGAGTTGCCGGGCCGCGATTCCATCTGGAAGAAAATCAGGTCGACGCCGTTGGCGGTGCTTGCGATCAGCCAATCGCCTTCGCCCTCTCCGTCGCCATCCATGCGCTGGACATCCAGCTCCATGACATCGCGGTAAAAGGCCTCGGTCTTGTCGATATCCGAGACGTAGTAGCAGATGTTGCCGAGTTTGCATTTGCCGAACATTTGGTCACTCCGTGATTTCAGTTGCACGTCTGCTAGGTTGCCGTGCGGCATGGTTTTGTGAGGTGCCAATCACAAAAAGATGCCCGTCGGGGTCGTGGCTTGCGAGGAGTGTACCCGGTTGCCTTGCCATGGCGAGCAAGGAGCGCCTGATGTTGCCGAAGGCGAGCGCGCCGGCAAGGCCGGGAATTTCCGCAAGCGGAGTGCCGCCAAAGGCCAGCCAGCGGCGCCGGATCTCGGCGATGCGCTGGCGAAGTGCCGGGTCGGCAAGGCGTTGCAGCCAGGCGATTTCCTGTCGTGTGTGTCCGGTCAGGGCCAGAAGCGTCGTCGTGCGCAGGCTGGGCGGCAAGGTCGCGACGAAGCGAACCGGCACGGGGTCGCGGTCGGTTGGTTCGCAACTGCCGACGGCGAATGGCGCCTCACGTTTTCTCCGCCGGACTGCCGAACGCGCATCAAAAGTTGCGCGGCGCCGCAACGCGCCCTCCAGCCAACGCCGGTTTTCGATCTTCGACAGGTCGGTGCGCCCGGCTTCGACCGCTGCCACAAGGACCGTCTGCAGCAGGTCCTCGGCCTCGTCGGCGCGCCGAGTGGCACGCCGGGCCTTGCGCAGCAATTCCGCGTAGGGGCGGGGCAGCAAATCGGTATCCTCGCATGAAACGCCAGTGTTAGCGGATGTGCGAGATTGTCGGAAGGGGATTAGATAAACAGCGCTCGTTCGCGCTCCACCGACTTGGTGATGAAGCCCGCAACCGTCTGGATGCGGCGCAGTGGGCGGACGGATT
The DNA here is from genome assembly GCF_056400805.1 of Aminobacter sp. P4_H6_2. NCBI lineage: Bacteria > Pseudomonadati > Pseudomonadota > Alphaproteobacteria > Hyphomicrobiales > Phyllobacteriaceae > Aminobacter > Aminobacter sp. P4_H6_2. The sequence goes on along the minus strand of NZ_JBFUKO010000360.1, from coordinate 1,015 downwards.
CGTGGTAGACCAGCCAGTAGGCACGGCGGATCGGCGCGATCGCTGTCACCGGCACGATCTCAGAAATGGTGCGGGCAATGAAGGTGTGCAGGATACCGATGCCGGCGCCTGAGCGCACCGCCTCGACCTGCCCGAGTGCGGACGAAATCGAAAAGGCGGATTCCCAAGTGGGGCTGAACTCGGCGGCGTAGTCGAGCGAGGGGCTGACGACGAGATCCGGCACGTAACCGATCAGGCGATGTGCGGAAAGCTCGTCGCGCGACGACGGCAGGCCATGCGCCTCGGCATAAGAGCGCGAGGCAAACAGGCCGAGCGAATAGTCGACGAGTTTCGCCGCCACCAGCCGGCCTTCGCTCGGCCGCTCGGTGGTGATGGCGATGTCGGCTTCGCGCCGCGACAGCGAAAAGGTCCTTGGAACAGGCACCAACTGGATGCGCAGATCGGCGTGCTGTGCGGTGAGCGTACCCAGGCGCTGTGCCAGGAAGGCAACGCCAAAGCCGTCGGGTGCGCCGATGCGCACAGTGCCCGAAACCTCGTCGCCTTCGCCCGAGATTTCGGCCCGGGCGGTCAACATGTCGGCCTCCATGCGCTCGGCGACTTCGAGAAAACGCTCGCCGGTAGGCGTCAATTCGCTGCCGGTGGTCAGCCGTCGGAACAGCTTGGTCTTCAACGCCTCTTCGAGTGCCGCTACGCGGCGCGAAACCGTTGCGTGGTTGAGTTCGAGGCGCCGCGCCGCGCCGAGAATCTGGCCGGTGCGCGCGACGGCGAGAAAAATTCGGACGTCATCCCAGTTCATTGGTTGTTTCCATCCCTCAAGCGCAGGTTGGCGCGGCAGCCCATGCACCCTACTATGCATGAAATCGCATTCAAACTCCCGTTGTTGTTTATTTCGCGCACAACGGTTGCGTTCGCGCTCGCGTTGCAAAGGCGCGCGTTAAGCGGGACAATGGGYCATCAACAAAGAATTGGGAGAGAAGCAATGGTCGACTACGGTCATTTCATCGGCGGCAAGCAT